>NZ_JBEZZF010000020.1:0-84166 GCF_040639055.1 Promicromonospora sp. NPDC023987
TCCGGATCCACGACCGGGGCCACGGGATCGGGCGCCCGCAGCGAGGCATCTGCCGATTGCTGCGGTTCTATCTCGCCACAGTTCTACTTCGCCCTGGTTCTACTTGGGCGCTTCTGTCGTGAGACACGGGTCTCGTGTGTCGGACGCTGCGGTTACCCTGATCGCAACGTCCGGAACTCCCCGTGTGGACCTGCGCCGGACCGGACCGTTCCCCGAAGACGAAAGCAGGATCGCTGTGCCTGTCCACGTTCCTGAGCCCGCACGCGGGCTGCGCGTCGCACTGCTCGGCTGTGGTGTCGTGGGCACCGAGGTGGCTCGGATGTTCCTCGACCAGGGTGCGGACCTCGCCGCCCGGGTCGGTGCCCCGCTGGAGCTCGCCGGGATCGCGGTCCGCGACGCGGACCGTCCCCGCGACGCCGTCATCCCGCGCGACCTCCTGACCGAGGACGTGGAGTCGCTGGTGGACGGCGCGGACATCGTCATCGAGGTGATGGGCGGCATCGAGCCGGCTCGTGGTCTGCTGCTCCGTGCCATCGAGAGCGGGGCCGCCGTGGTCACGGCGAACAAGGCGCTCCTGGCGGCGGACGGACCCACGCTCTACAAGGCCGCCGACTCCGCCGGCGTCGACATCTACTACGAGGCGGCAGTGGCGGGCGCCATCCCCATCGTGCGCCCGGTGCGGGAGTCCCTGGCGGGCGACTACGTGCGCCGGGTCCTCGGCATCGTCAACGGCACCACGAACTATGTGCTGGACCAGATGGCCACGAGCGGCCTCGACCTCGAGGAGGCGGTCAAGCAGGCGCAGGAGCTCGGCTACGCGGAGGCGGACCCCACTGCCGACGTCGAAGGGTACGACGCGGCCGCGAAGGCCGCGATCCTCGCCAGCCTCGCCTTCCACACCCGCGTCTCGGCCGACGACGTCGCCCGCGAGGGCATCACGGACGTCACCCCGGACGACGTCGCATGGGCAGCGCGGACGGGCCATGCCGTGAAGCTGCTGGCCATCGCCGAGCAGACCGGTGAGGGCGTGTCCGTGCGGGTGCACCCGGCACTGGTACCGCTGGAGCACCCGCTGGCGGGCGTCAAGGGCGCGTTCAACGCGATCTTCGTCGAGGCGGACGCGGCCGGCCCGCTCATGTTCTACGGCCAGGGCGCCGGTGGCCGGCCCACCGCTTCCGCGGTGCTGGGTGACGTCGTCTCGGCGGCCCGTCACCGCGTGCTCGGTGGCAAGGGCCCGCAGGAGTCCATCTACGCGGCCCGTCCGCTGCTGCCGGCGGACGCGGCGGTCACCCGCTACCAGGTCCGCCTGCTCGTCGCCGACCTCCCGGGCGTCCTCGCCCAGGTCGCGGGGGTCGTGGGCGACCACGGCGTGTCGATCGACACGATGCGTCAGACTGGTCCCTCCGAGGGCACCGCCGAGCTGCTCCTGACCACCCACGCCGCCCGTGAGGCGTCGTTGGCTGCCACCATCGCGGCCGTGCGCAACCTCGAACCGGTCCGCGAGATCACGTCCGTCCTGAGAGTCGAAGGCTGAACCCGTGCCTCCTGTGCTGCCCGCTGAACCGAACCTCCCCTCCGCCGCCTCCGGTGGACCGGCCACGTCACGCCTGTGGCGCGGCGTGATCGCCGAGTACGCCGACCGCATGCCCGCCCACGTGCAGCGCAAGATCGTGACGCTGGGCGAGGGCGGGACGCCGCTGGTGCCCGCCCCTGCGCTGTCCGAGCGCACCGGCGCCGACGTCTACGTCAAGGTCGAGGGCATGAACCCGACCGGCTCGTTCAAGGACCGCGGCATGACCGCGGCGATCTCCGCTGCTGCCGGCCGCGGCGCCCGGGTCGTGGTGTGCGCGTCGACCGGCAACACGTCGGCGTCGGCGGCCGCCTATGCCACGCGCGCCGGCATGATCTGCGCGGTGCTCGTGCCGGAAGGCAAGATCGCCATGGGCAAGCTGAGCCAGGCCGTCGCGCACGGCGCGCGCCTGCTGCAGGTGGACGGCAACTTCGACGACTGCCTCGTGGCCGCCCGCAAGCTCGCGGACACCCACCCGGTGGAGCTCGTGAACTCCGTGAACCCCGACCGCATCGAGGGGCAGAAGACCGCCGCGTTCGAGATCGTGGACGCGCTGGGCGACGCCCCTGACCTCCACCTGCTGCCCGTCGGCAACGCCGGCAACATCACGGCGTACTGGAAGGGCTTCAGGGAGTACGCGGAGGCCGGGGGCGCGAGCCGGACGCCGGCGATGTGGGGCTTCCAGGCGGCCGGTGCGGCCCCGATCGTGAAGGGCCACCCGGTCGACGAGCCGGACACCATCGCCACCGCCATCCGTATCGGCAACCCCGCGTCGTGGCAGCTCGCCGAGGAGGCAAGGGACACGTCCGGCGGTGTCATCGAGGCGGTGACCGACGAGCAGATCCTCGCGGCGCACCGGATCCTCTCCGCCGAGGTGGGCGTGTTCGTGGAGCCCGCCTCCGCCGCCGGCGTCGCGGGTCTCCTGGCGCGGCACGAGCGCGGCCTGGTCCCCGCGGGAGCACGCATCACCATCACCGTGACCGGGCACGGGCTCAAGGACCCGAGCTGGGCGCTGCGCACGCCCGAGGGCGGCGACGTGGAACCCGTGCGGGTGTCCGCCGACGTCGTCTCGATCGCCGACGCACTGTCACTCTGATGCAGCTCGGCGCCGACCACGTGCGGGTCCGGGTGCCCGCGACGAGCGCGAACCTCGGGCCGGGGTTCGACTCGCTCGGCCTGGCCCTCGCCCTGTACGACGAGGTCGAGGTGCGCCTCGTGGCGAGCTCCGACGTGGTGGTGGAGGTCCACGGCGAGGGTGCGGGGAACGTGCCCCTCGGGGCGGACCACCTGGTGGTGCGCGCGCTGCGTCGCACCATGGAGCTGGCCGGTGCCGTTCCCACCGGTGTCCACATGACGTGCCACAACGTGATCCCGCACGGCCGAGGGCTCGGGTCGTCGTCCGCGGCGGTCGTGGCCGGGATCGTGGCCGCGCGGGCCCTCCTGGCCGAGCCACGGGCCGTCGACGCCGCAACGGTGCTGGCGCTCGCCACGGAGTTCGAGGGCCATCCCGACAACGCGGCGCCCGCCATCCAGGGCGGCGCCACCGTCGCGTGGACCACCGACGACGGGCCCCGCGCCGTCGGCCTCGACGTCGATCCGACGATCGAGGCCACCGTGCTGGTGCCCGACGCACGGCTCGCCACCTCCCGGGCGCGGGCCGCCCTGCCCGAGCAGGTGTCGCACGGCGACGCGGCGTTCACGGCGGGCCGCGCGGCGCTGCTCGTGGAGGCCCTGGCACGGCGCCCGGAGCTGCTGTTCGACGCGACGGAGGACAGGCTGCACCAGCCGTACCGCGCGGCCGTCCTCGGGGCCTCCAGCGAGCTGCTGAGGGCCCTGCGGGACGAGGGCGTCCCGGCGACCGTCTCGGGTGCGGGGCCGACCGTCCTGGTGCTCGCAGGGCCGGGTCACCGGGCCCGGCGGGACGCCGTCCTGGCGGATCTCGTGGACGAGACGGCGGGGTGGCGGCGGATCAGTCCAGGGATCGACCTGAGCGGCGCACGCGCACGGAGGATCTCCGGGGACGCGGGTGCGCTATCGTCCGGTTCGTCAGGTGCAACCGGGCGTCATGTCGTACCAGGATCGCCAGCAGTACGGGGTGGTAGTATGCAGTGAACCTTCGGGATCGCACGTCGTGAGCCATGGTGGCTGGAACTCGGACTCAGCTTCGGTTCTTCACCGCCTGATCCGGCAGAGCTGCTCCACAGAGTCTCAGCCGCTCAACCGTGCCCGTTGCAGGCCGTGACCAACGGCCACCGCATCTCGCGAGAAGGCAGACAACGCCCCCGTCAGCCGTCGTCGTCGTACCACGGATGCGAGGTTTTTCGCGTTCCGGCCATTCAGCGCCGGGCGCCCACCATCCCGCGGCCCGCGATCACGCGATCAGCCGCAGTTCGAGGGGGAAGGGTCCTTCGTGACAGACACCACCGATAACGCTCAGTCAGCTGCCGGCCGTGCGGCCGGAGCCGGAGCGCTGAGCAGCATGCGCCTCGCCGAGCTCCAGGCACTCGCCGGAGACCTGGGCGTGAAGGGCACCTCCAGGATGCGTAAGAGCGACCTCGTGGACACCATCCGCGAGAAGACGGGCGGCGCGACGAAGCGTCCTGACCGTGCCGCCTCCGCCTCCGCCGAGAAGCCCGCCACCAACGACAAGCCTGCCCGCGCCGAGGCGCCGGTCGACAAGGCTGCCCGTGCCGAGGCGCCGGTCGCCGCCGCCGAGGTCGCCGCCTCGAGCGTGCGCGCCGACGCGACCACGGACGCCGACAAGGCCGCTCGCCTGGCCCAGCTGGCCGAGGCCGTGGCGGCCCCGCGCGAGCAGGGCGGCGGACGTCGCTCCGGCCGCGGCCAGGGCGCCCCGGAAGGGAACGGCGAGAAGGCCGGCGACGACAAGGGCCGGAACGCCCAGGCCGGCCGGCAGGGCGCCCGCGGCAACGACCGCGCCAACGAGCGCGGCAACTCCAACGACCGTGCCGGCGACCGTAACGGTGACCGGGCCGAGCGCGGCAACAGCCGCGGCGTCGAGCGGAACAACGACCGCGCCAGTGACCGCACCGACTCCGAGGAGGACCGCAACTCGCGTCGCCGTCGGGGTCGGGACCGTGGTCGGGACCGCAAGCGCGGCCGCGGTCGCCAGGGTCCGGACGTCGCGGGCCTCGACAACGTCGAGGTGCGCGATGACGACGTGCTGCTCCCCGTCGCCGGCATCCTGGACATCCTCGACAACTACGCGTTCGTGCGGACGTCGGGCTACCTGCCCGGCAACAACGACGTGTACGTGTCGCTGAACCAGGTCAAGAAGTCCGGCCTGCGCCGCGGCGACGCCGTCGTCGGGGCCGTGCGCCAGCCGCGTGAGGGCGAGGAGCCCCCGCAGCAGCCGACCGGGCGCGGCGCCAAGGTCAACAAGGTCAACGCCCTGGTGCGCCTGGACTCCGTGAACGGCATGACGCCGGAGGAGGCGCGCGAGCGCCCCGAGTTCACCAAGCTGACGCCGCTGTACCCGCAGGAGCGCCTGCGCCTGGAGAACCCCGAGGCGACCAAGCTCACGCCGCGCGTGATCGACATCGTCGCCCCGATCGGCAAGGGCCAGCGTGGCCTCATCGTCGCGCCGCCCAAGGCGGGCAAGACGCTGATGATGCAGCAGATCGCCAACGCGATCTCGCTCAACAACCCTGAGGTCCACCTCATGGTCGTGCTGGTGGACGAGCGTCCGGAAGAGGTCACCGACTTCGAGCGTTCGGTCAAGGGCGAGGTCATCTCCTCGACGTTCGACCGGCACGCCTCGGACCACACGCTGGTCGCCGAGCTCGCGATCGAGCGCGCCAAGCGCCTCGTGGAGCTGGGCCAGGACGTCGTGGTGCTGCTCGACGGCATCACCCGCCTGTCGCGCGCCTACAACCTGGCCGCCCCGGCGTCGGGCCGCATCCTGTCCGGTGGTGTGGACGCCGCGGCGCTCTACCCGCCCAAGAAGTTCTTCGGCGCCGCGCGCAACATCGAGGACGGCGGCTCGCTGACCATCCTGGCCACCGCCCTGGTGGAGACCGGGTCGAAGATGGACGAGGTGATCTTCGAGGAGTTCAAGGGCACCGGCAACATGGAGCTGCGGCTCTCCCGGTCCCTTGCCGAGAAGCGCATCTTCCCGGCGATCGACGTCAACGGGTCGAGCACTCGTCGTGAGGAGATCCTCATGTCGAAGGACGAGCTCGCGATCGTCTACAAGCTGCGCCGCGTCATGGGTGCGCTCGACCAGACGCAGGCAGCCGAGCTCCTGCTCGGACAGCTCAAGAAGACCAAGACCAACGTCGAGTTCCTGCTGCACGTGCAGAAGACGACGCCTGGCGGTCTGACGGACGACGAGAACGTCGGCGAGACCGTCTAGGGACCGTCTCGGGACCGTCCGACTCACGTCACACCCCCACTGTCTCGCCGACTAGGGCGAGGTAGTGGCAGAATGAATGGCTGGCTCGCTGGTTCACGTCACTGCGATTCTGCAGGGCGACCCAGCGGCATCACACCAAGGAGCAACATGAGGGCTGGTATCCACCCCGAGTACGTCGTCACCGAGGTCACCTGCACCTGCGGTAACACGTTCACCACGCGCAGCACCGAGACGTCCGGCAAGATCTCCGCCGACGTGTGCAGCGCCTGCCACCCGTTCTACACGGGCAAGCAGAAGATCATGGACACCGGTGGCCGCGTGGCCCGGTTCCAGGCGCGCTACGGCAAGAAGGCCGCCGACAAGTAGCGACTTCGCAGCGCCGGTGGTCCGGCCCGACAACCTCTCCAGGGGCAGTCGGGCACCGGACCACCGGCGCTGTCGTTTCCCCACCTTCCCCCACTTCGTTGAGTGCTGGATATTTGCCCTTCTGACACCGCTGGAACGGCAAATATCCAGCACTCAACGCCGCCGTAGCCAGGAGAGATCGTGACCGAGTCGTTTGCCGCCGTCGGGGCGTTGGTCAGCGAGCACGCCGAGATCGAGTCGGCGCTTGCCGACCCCGCCGTGCATGCCGATCCCGGCCGCGCACGGACCCTTGGGCGGCGGTACGCGGAGCTCAACCAGGTGGTGGGTGCGTACCGCGCCTGGGAGCAGGCGCACGACGACGCGGAGGCCGCCGCCGAGCTGGCCGTCGACGACGCGTCGTTCGCCGAGGAGCTGCCGAGCCTGAAGGAGGCCGAGGCAGTCGCCGAGGAGAAGCTCCGCCGCGTGCTGGTGCCCCGCGACCCCGACGACGGCCGCGACGTCATCCTCGAGATCAAGGCAGGGGAGGGCGGCGAGGAGTCCGCCCTGTTCGCCGGCGACCTGCTGCGCATGTACCTGCGCTTCGCGGAGCAGCAGGGCTGGTCGACGCAGCTGCTGGAGGCCACCGCGTCCGACCTCGGCGGCTACAAGGACGTGCAGGTCGCCATCAAGGCGAAGAACGTCCAGGGCCCGGAGGACGGCGTCTGGCACAGCCTCAAGTACGAGGGCGGTGTCCACCGCGTGCAGCGGGTCCCGGTCACGGAGTCGCAGGGCCGCATCCACACGTCGGCCGCCGGTGTGCTGGTGTTCCCAGAGGTCGACGACCCGGGCGAGCTCGAGATCGACCAGAACGACCTGCGGATCGACGTCTACCGCTCGTCGGGCCCGGGCGGCCAGTCCGTGAACACCACGGACTCCGCGGTGCGTATCACGCACCTGCCGACGGGCATCGTCGTCTCCATGCAGAACGAGAAGTCGCAGCTGCAGAACCGTGAGCAGGCCATGCGGGTCCTCCGGGCCCGGCTGCTCGCCGCGCAGGCCGAGGCCGCCGCCGCCGAGTCGGCCGAGCTGCGCCGCTCGCAGGTGCGCACGGTCGACCGTTCCGAGCGGATCCGGACCTACAACTTTCCCGAGAACCGGATAGCGGACCACCGCACCGGCTACAAGGCCTACAACCTCGACCAGGTGCTCGACGGCGACCTCGGCCCCGTCGTGCGGTCGGCGATCGACGCCGACGAGGCGGCGCGGCTCGCGGCAGCGTCCGGTGTCTGAGGCGCGGGTCCGGGTGCTATTGCACGCCGGGCCGGGTGCGGGGCAGGCTTGCGGTGTGGGCGGAGGAGTGCGGTGAGTGCACAGCTGTTGAAGTGGGCCTTCGAGGAGCTGGCCGACGCCGGGGTGGCGTCGCCCCAGGCCGACGCCGAGGTGCTGCTGGCGTACGCCCTCGGTGTGGACCGCGGGGAGCTGCGACGGCTCGTCGTGCTGGGCCGCGAGGTGCCCGACGACGCGGCAGACGCCTTCTCCCTGCTCGTGTCCCGGCGAGCCGCGCGCGAGCCCCTGCAGCACCTGACCGGGACCGCTGCGTTCCGGCACCTCGAGCTGGCGGTGGGGCCGGGGGTCTTCGTGCCCCGGCCGGAGACCGAGGAGGTGGCGCAGGTAGCCATCGACGAGGCGGCCAAGATCGTCGGTGAGCGCGAGAGCGCCGTCGTCGTCGACCTGTGCACCGGAACCGGGGCGATCGCGCTGGCCGTCGCCACCGAGGTGCCCGGCACCCGCGTGCACGCCGTCGAGCTGGACAAGGACGCGCACGCCTGGGCGGAACGCAACGTCGACGCCGTGAGTGCTGCCGTGGCGGGCGTCGGGACGGGCACGACGCCGCAGGCCGCGCCCGAGCGGGTGGTGCGGCTCGTCAAGGGCGATGCCCGCACGGCGCTGTACGGCATCGACGGACTGGCCGACGTCGTCGTCTCGAACCCGCCGTACGTGCCGTCGGACGCCGTGCCGGTGGACCCGGAGGTCGCCGAGCACGACCCGGCCGTCGCGCTGTACGGGCTGGGGCCCGACGGGCTGGAGGTGCCGCGCGGGATCACCGACGCCGCCGCGCGGCTGCTGCGGCCCGGCGGGCTGTACGTCATGGAGCATGCCGAGGTCCAGGCGGAGGCCGCCCGGACGATGGTCGCCGCGGCGCGCGACGCCGACGGGCACCCTGTGTTCGGCATCCCGGAGACCCGCAAGGACCTGACCGGCCGGCCCCGCATGGTGGTCGCGCGCCGCACGGCATCTCCGGTCCCCGGATCGTGAAAGACTGTTGCGCGTGAGTGTGCCTGTGCATCCCGTGCTCGACGCCACCGACCCGCAGACCTGGGGCCCCGCGATCGACGAGGCAGTGAACGCGATATCCCGTGGCGGTGTCGTGGTCCTGCCCACCGACACCGTGTACGGCATCGGTGCTGACGCGTTCGACGAGGCGGCGGTAGCCGCCCTCCTCGCGGCCAAGGGCCGCGGCCGGCAGATGCCGCCGCCGGTCCTGGTGGGGGAGGTGGCGACCCTCGACGGCCTGGCCATCGACGTGCCCGACGACGCCCGCAAGCTCGTCGAGGCCTTCTGGCCCGGCGGCTTCACGATCATCCTGCGCGCGCAACCGTCGCTGCAGTGGGATCTCGGCGACACGGGCGGCACCGTCGCCCTGCGGATGCCGGACCACCCGGCGGCGCTCGCGCTGCTCAAGCGCACGGGCCCGCTGGCCGTCTCCAGCGCGAACAAGTCGGGCAGCCCTGCCGCCCTGGACGTGGCGGACGCCGAACGCCAGCTCGGCGAGGCGGTGGCCGTCTACCTCGACGGAGGCGAGGCACCGGGTGCTGTCGCGTCCACGATCGTGGACGCGACCGGGCCCGGGCTGCGCGTCGTCCGTGAGGGCGCCGTGTCGCTCGAGGCGCTGCGCGAGGTCGCCGACGTCGACGGACCAGCGGCGTCGCGTGAGGACGACCCGAGCGATCCCTCGGCCGACGCCGCGGAGGACGACGAGTGAGGGTGTACCTGCTCCTGATGCTCGTGGCCGCCGCGGTCACGTTCCTGACCACGCCCTTCGCCCGGTGGGTCGCCCTGCAGACCTCGGCCATCTCGGCGGTGCGCGCCCGTGACGTGCACCAGGTCCCCACGCCGCGGCTCGGCGGGCTCGCGATGCTGATCGGCATCATCGTGGCGGTGCTGCTGGCCTCCCAGATGCCGTTCCTCGAGGGCGTCTTCTCCGCCAGGCAGGCCCCCCAGGTCTGGGGCATCGTCGGCGGGGCCGCCATCGTCTGCGCGCTCGGCTGGGCCGACGACAAGTGGGACCTCGACTGGATCACCAAGCTCGCGGGCCAGGTGCTGGCCGCCGGCTTCATGGCGCTGCAGGGCGTCCAGCTCATCACCATGCCCATCGCCGGCGTGACCATCACGTCGTCGCGCATGTCGCTCGTGGTCACGGTGCTGGTCATCGTGATCGCGATGAACGCGGTGAACTTCGTGGACGGCCTCGACGGCCTCGCCGCCGGCATCGTCGCCATCGGCGGCTCCGCGTTCTTCCTCTACACCTACGGGCTCACCCAGCAGTCCACGCCGGACAACTACGCCAGCCTCGCCTCGCTCATGCTCGCCGTGATGGTTGGCGTGTGCGTCGGGTTCCTGCCGCACAACTTCCACCCGGCGCACATCTTCATGGGCGACGCCGGGTCCATGCTGATCGGTCTGGTGATGGCGGGCGCCGCGATCACCGTGACCGGCAACATCCCGCCGGGCATCATGACGGGCGCCAAGGCGCTGCCCGCGTTCATCCCCCTCCTGCTGCCGGTGGCGGTGCTCATGCTGCCGCTGCTCGACATGGGGCTCGCGGTGATCCGGCGGCTGGCCGCCGGCAAGTCACCCATGGCGCCCGACCGCATGCACCTGCACCACCGCATGCTCTCCCTCGGCCACTCCCACCGCCGCGCCGTGGTCATCCTGTACGTGTGGACCGCAGTGTTCGCGTTCAGCGCCGCGGCGCTCGTGCAGTGGGACTGGGAGATCGTGCTGATGTGGACCACCGTGTTCGTGGTGCTCGCGCTGCTCGCCACCCTTGGCCCGCTGCGCCACCGCGGCCGCTTCCTGGACGACGACGTCGCCGCGCTGTCCGGCCAGACCCCGAGGGTTCCCGCTGCGGTCGGGGCCGCGGCCACCGACGGCTCCCGGCTCGACGCCGGGCTGCCGGTGCAGCGCCTCGCACCGCAGAGCGAACCTCGCCCGAGCGCCGCTCACCCGAGCGCCTCGCCCAAGACCAAGGAGACCATCGAATGACCGAGCAGGTACCACACGCCCCCGGCGCACCGCGGGGCGCCGCCGAGCAGGCGATGCTGCGTGCGGCACTGCGCGACGGCCTGATCCTCGTGGCCGCGCTCGCGGTCCTCGGCTCGCTCGTCGGTCTCCTGGTCGCGGGTGTGCCAGGGCTCTGGGGCGGTCTGATCGGCGCGGCGATCGCCGCGTTCTTCTGCGGGACCACCGTGTGGTCGATGCTCTACACCGTGGGTAAGGGCGCTACCGCGATGGGCGCGGTGGTGATGGGTACCTGGATCGCCAAGATGGTGGTTCTCGTCGCCGTGCTCCTGGTGCTCACGCGGTTTGATTTCTATGACCGCGTGGTCCTGTTCGTCGTGTTGTTGCTCGGGGCGGTCGGTGCGGCACTCCTCGACTATCGCGCGGTCAAGAACGGCCGCGTCACGTACGTCGAGCCCGAAGCCGGGGCCTGACGGACACATCCGTGCCGGCATTGACCCGGCACTGGGTTGCGCAATAAGTCACAAGGGGCCGCGCTGTGCGGTTAAGCGGCCAATTCCTCGTCCGACATGGGTTAGGCTTACGACTGAATCCATGACGGCCAGGCCCGACGGCGCGCCCGTTCCGCCCCTTTGCGGTGACGCGCGCAGGGCCTAATGACCACCTGGGAGTCCTCCTGTCCACGCATGCGACGTCCGTAATCCTCGCCGCCACCGAAGGCCACGAGGGTGAGGGCGGCTTCCACCCGCCGTCGATCTCCGACTTCTTCCCGCCGGCAATCCTCTTCGAGGACACGATCTTCCAGATCGATCGCATCTGGATCATCCGGGTCATCGCCACCCTGGTGCTGCTGTCGGTCTTCGTGATCGCCGCCCGCCGGGCCAAGGTGGTGCCGGGTCGGTTCCAGGCAGCCGTCGAGTACCTGCTGAGCTTCGTCCGGGTACAGATCGGCGAGGAGATCCTGGGTAAGGACAACGCCAGGCGTTTCCTGCCCATGCTCACCACCATCTTCTTCACCATCCTGGCGTTCAACCTCACGAGTGTGATCCCGGGGCTGAACCTCGCCGCCACCTCGCGGATCGGCGTGCCGCTGCTCCTGGCCCTGTGGGTGTTCGTCACCTACTGGGCCGTCGGCATCCGCAAGCACGGGCTCGGCGGCTACCTCAAGTCGAACCTGTTCCCACCCGGCGTGCCGTGGCCGATCTACTTCATCCTGACGCCGATCGAGCTGCTGCAGATCCTGATCATCCGACCGGGTTCGCTAATGGTGCGACTCGTGGCCAACATGGTCGCCGGTCACATCATGCTCGTGCTCTGCTTCGCCGCCACGCAGTTCTTCGTCGTGGACTCGGCGGGTTCGGGTCTGATGATCTTCGGGGCGCTCACGCTCCCGGCGGGCATCTTCGTGACCCTCTTCGAACTTCTGGTCGCGTTCCTGCAGGCGTACATCTTCGCGCTGCTGGCCGCGGTCTACATCAGCATGTCGCTGGAGGAGGAGCACTGACTGCTCCTCCGGGCGGCGCTTCATAGCTTCACCTGGAAAACCCGCGACGGGCGCACCAGCGCCTCCGCACACCACGCGACGCCGTCCCACCTGGTTCGGCGCCCAACGGAAGGAAGACGCAAGTGGACGTCACCACTCTCGCCGAGGTCACCGGTAACCTGAACGCTGTCGGCTACGGCCTCGCCGCCACCGGCCCTGGTATCGGCCTCGGTATCCTCATCGGCAAGACGATCGAGGGCATGGCCCGTCAGCCCGAGGTCGCCGGCCAGCTCCGCGCGACCATGTTCCTGGGTGTCGCGTTCGTCGAGGTGCTCGCGCTGCTCGGCCTGGTCGCCGGCTTCCTCTTCCCCGCCGCGTGATGGCTGCGCTCCCGGGCGCTGCCGCCGTCGTGGCAGCGAATGAAGAGCCCGCGGGCATCGATCTGTTCCTGCCCGCCGGATACGACCTGCTGTGGTCATCGGTCACGATCCTGATCATCGCGGTGGTGTTCTACAAGTTCGTGCTGCCGCCGATGAACAAGATGCTCGACGAGCGCTCCGCTCTGATCGAGGGCGGTATCGAAAAGGCTGAGGCAGCCCAGAAGCAGGCCGACCAGGCGCTGGCGCAGCAGCAGGAGCTGCTCGCCGAGGCCCGTGCCGACGCCGCGCAGGTCCGCGAGGAGGCGCGTGCCGAGGGCACCGCCATCGTCAAGGACCTCAAGGTCAAGGCGAGCGAGGAGGCGGAGCGCATCACCGAGACCGCCCGTCGACAGATCGAGGCCGACCGTCAGGCCGCGTCCGTGTCCCTGCGGACCGAGGTCGGCGCGATCGCGACCGGTCTGGCGTCGAAGATCGTGGGCGAGTCTCTCGAGGACTCGGCTCGGCAGTCGCGTGTGGTGGACCGCTTCCTCGACGAGCTCGAGGCAAGCCAGGCCGTGGCAAGCAACAAGGAGGCGTGATGCGGGGATCGAGCGGGGCATCGCTGAAGGCGGCGCAGGAGCGCTTCGAGCCGGTGCTGCGTGCCGCGGGTGCGGACGCACTGACGCTGGGCGAGCAGCTGCTCACCCTGGTGTCGGCGCTGGACGAATCCGCCGCGCTGCGCCGCTCGCTCGCCGATCCCTCCCGCGAGGGCGAGGCCAAGGCCGGCCTGGTGGCCGGCCTGCTGAGCGGTTTCGACGAGCGCGTGGTCGACCTGGTCTCCGGGCTCGTCCGGTCGCGCTGGGCGGGTGACGCCGACCTCGGCGAGGCCGTCGAGCGTCTCGGGCTGGACGCCGTCCTGGCGTCCGCCGAGGCGCGCGGCGCGCTCGAGAGGGTGGAGGACGAGCTGTTCCGGTTCGCCCGGTCGCTGGACGGCCAGCGGGAGGCCAAGCAGGCTCTCTCGGACTCCACGACGGCTCCCGAACGCCGGGTCGCGCTCGTGGACACGCTGGTCGGCGGAAAGGTCGACACCGTGACCCAGCGCCTGGCGCAGCGCGCGACCTCGTCGCCGCGTGGCCGGCGCTTCGTGCAGACGCTCGGTTGGTTCGGCGAGGTCGCGGCGGAGCGTCGCAAGCGCCTCGTCGCCTCCGTGACGAGCGCGACGATGCTCACCCGCGAGCAGGAGCAGCGCCTCGGTGCGCTGCTCGAGCGCTCGTACGGGAAGCCCGTGCAGCTGAACGTCACCGTGGACCCCGCCATCGTCGGGGGCATGCGCATCCAGGTCGGCGCGGACGTCGTCGACTCCACTGTCCTGTCGCGCCTTGCTGACGCCTCGCGTCGTCTGGCCGGCTGAAAACGTGAACATGAACCTTCCGCCGCGGCTTTCGCGGCCACGACAGGAGAAGAGCAATGGCTGAGCTGACGATCCGGCCGGACGAGGTCCGGGCCGCACTGGACAGCTTCGTGAAGGCCTACGAGCCCCAGGAAGCTGTCGCCGAGGAAGTGGGCCGCGTCTCGTACGCCGCGGACGGCATCGCCCGCGTCGAGGGCCTCCCGGGCGTGATGGCCAACGAGCTGCTGCGCTTCGAGGACGGCACGCTCGGACTCGCGCAGAACCTCGATGTCCGCGAGATCGGTGTGGTCGTCCTCGGCGAGTTCACCGGCATCGAGGAGGGCCAGGAGGTCCGCCGCACCGGTGAGGTGCTCTCGGTCCCCGTGGGCGAGGGCTACCTCGGCCGCGTGGTCGACCCGCTGGGTACGCCCATCGACGGCCTCGGCGCGATCGACACCGAGGGCACCCGCGCCCTCGAGCTGCAGGCGCCCGGCGTCATGCAGCGCAAGTCGGTGCACGAGCCGCTGCAGACCGGTATCAAGGCGATCGACTCGATGATCCCGATCGGCCGCGGTCAGCGGCAGCTGATTATCGGTGACCGCCAGACCGGCAAGACGGCGATCGCTGTCGACACGATCATCAACCAGAAGGCGAACTGGGAGTCGGGCGACCCGACCCAGCAGGTGCGCTGCATCTACGTCGCCATCGGCCAGAAGGGCTCGACCATCGCCTCCGTGCGTGGCGCCCTCGAGGAGGCGGGCGCGCTCGAGTACACGACCATCGTCGCGGCTCCGGCGTCCGACCCGGCAGGCTTCAAGTACCTCGCCCCGTACACGGGCTCGGCCATCGGCCAGCACTGGATGTACCAGGGCAAGCACGTCCTCGTCATCTTTGACGACCTGTCGAAGCAGGCAGAGGCCTACCGTGCCGTCTCGCTGCTGCTGCGGCGCCCGCCGGGCCGCGAGGCCTACCCGGGTGACGTCTTCTACCTGCACTCCCGTCTGCTCGAGCGTTGTGCGAAGCTCTCGGACGAGCTGGGTGCCGGCTCGATGACCGGTCTGCCGATCATCGAGACCAAGGCGAACGACGTCTCGGCGTACATCCCGACGAACGTCATCTCCATCACGGACGGCCAGATCTTCCTGCAGTCCGACCTGTTCAACGCCGACCAGCGTCCCGCGGTGGACGTCGGTATCTCGGTCTCCCGAGTCGGTGGTGACGCGCAGATCAAGGCGATGAAGAAGGTCTCCGGCACGCTCAAGCTGGAGCTGGCGCAGTACCGCTCGCTCGAGGCGTTCGCGATGTTCGCGTCCGACCTCGACGCGGCGTCCCGCGCGCAGCTGAAGCGCGGTGCCGTCCTGACGGAGCTGCTCAAGCAGCCCCAGTACTCGCCGTACCCGGTCGAGGACCAGGTCGCCCTGGTGTGGGCAGGCACGAAGGGCAAGCTCGACGACGTCGCGGTAGAGGACGTCAAGCGCTTCGAGTCCGAGTTCCTGGACCACCTGCGTCGCAAGTCTGACGTCCTGCCGAAGATCCTGGAGTCCGGCAAGATGGATTCCGACACGGAGGACGCCCTCGGCGCCGCCGTCGACGACTTCCGGGCCGGCTTCCAGCGGGGCGACGGCACCGCTCTCGTCGGTGGCGAGACGGACGACGAGCCCGTCGACGTCGAGCAGGCGCAGGTCGTCGTCAAGAAGAAGGCCTGACCCGTGGCCGGTGGATCCCAGCGCATCTATAAGGCACGGATCAAGTCGACGCAGTCGCTGAAGAAGATGTTCCGTGCCCAGGAGCTGATCGCCGCGTCTCGCATCGGCAAGGCCCGTGCGCGGACTGCGGCGGCGGCACCGTACGCCCAGGCGATCACCCGTGCGGTGTCGGCTGTCGCGACGCACACGGACATCGACCACCCGCTCACCCGGGAACAGGGCGGCAAGCGAGCCGCGGTGCTCGTGGTCTCCTCTGACCGCGGCATGGCGGGCTCGTACCCCGCGTCGATCGTCCGTGAGGCCGAGCGGCTGACGCAGCAGCTCGTCGCCGACGGCAAGGAGGTTCTCCTCTACGTCGCCGGCCGTCGGGCGATCTCGTACTTCTCGTTCCGTGGGCGCAACGTCGTCCAGGCATGGACGTACGGTTCGGAGCGGCCGACGCCGGAGATCGCCGAGGAGATCGGGCAGGTACTGCTCGAGAAGTTCCTCGCGACCGATGACGAGGACGGCGTCTCGGAGCTGCACGTGGTCTCGACGCAGTTCGTCAACATGGTGACCCAGCGTCCGCACGTCGTGCGCATGCTGCCGCTGGAGGTCGTCGAGGGTGTGGTGGAGGCGGGAGATCAAGAGATCCTGCCGCTCTACGACTTCGAGCCGTCGCCAGAGGCCGTGCTGGACTCTCTGCTCCCGAGGTACGTGCAGAACCGCATCTATGCGGCGCTGCTCGATGCCGCGGCGTCGGAGCTGGCCGCCCGCCAGCGTGCCATGCACACGGCGACGGACAACGCCGAGGAACTGATCCGCACGTACACCCGGCTGGCCAACCAGGCCCGTCAGGCCGACATCACGCAGGAGATCAGCGAGATCGTCTCCGGTGCCGACGCCCTGGCGTCCTGACCAGACCACTGAACCTGAACCCCCGCCGGAGGACCCTCCGGCCCACCGAAGCGAGGCAAGTATGACCGCCACCACCGTGGAATCACCACACGGCGCGGCCCCGAGCGAGCCGGCAACTGGCCGAGTCGCTCGGGTGATCGGCCCCGTCGTGGACATCGAGTTCCCCGACGACGCGATCCCCGAGATCTACAACGCGCTCACCGTCGAGATCGACCTGTCCGGCAAGGGCGACGCCGCCAACACGTTCACCATGACGCTCGAGGTCGAGCAGCACCTGGGCGACTCCCTGGTGCGGGCCATCGCGCTCAAGCCCACCGACGGCCTGGTCCGCGGCGCCGTGGTGACCGACACCGGCTCGCCCATCACGGTCCCCGTGGGCGACGTCACCAAGGGCAAGGTCTTCAACGTCATCGGTGAGGTCCTGAACCTCGCCGAGGGCGAGAAGCTGGAGATCACCGAGCGCTGGCCGATCCACCGCAAGCCCCCGGCATTCGACCAGCTCGAGTCGAAGACGGCGATGTTCGAGACGGGCATCAAGTCCATCGACCTGCTGACCCCGTACGTGCAGGGTGGCAAGATCGGTCTCTTCGGTGGTGCGGGCGTCGGCAAGACGGTCCTCATCCAGGAGATGATCCAGCGTGTGGCCCAGGACCACGGTGGTGTGTCCGTGTTCGCCGGTGTCGGCGAGCGCACCCGTGAGGGCAACGACCTCATCGACGAGATGGACGAGGCCGGCGTCTTCGACAAGACCGCGCTGGTGTTCGGCCAGATGGACGAGCCGCCGGGCACGCGCCTGCGGGTCGCCCTGTCGGCGCTGACGATGGCGGAGTACTTCCGCGACGTGAAGAAGCAGGACGTGCTGCTCTTCATCGACAACATCTTCCGCTTCACGCAGGCCGGTTCCGAGGTCTCCACGCTGCTCGGCCGGATGCCGTCCGCCGTGGGTTACCAGCCGAACCTCGCCGACGAGATGGGCCTCCTCCAGGAGCGCATCACCTCGACGCGTGGTCACTCCATCACGTCGCTGCAGGCCATCTACGTGCCCGCTGACGACTACACGGACCCGGCCCCGGCCACGACGTTCGCCCACCTGGACGCGACGACCGAGCTCTCCCGAGAGATCGCGTCGAAGGGTCTCTACCCGGCGATCGACCCGCTGACCTCGACGTCCCGCATCCTCGACCCGCGGTACGTGGGCCAGGAGCACTACGACGTCGCGACCCGCGTGAAGTCCATCCTGCAGCGCAACAAGGAGCTGCAGGACATCATCGCCATCCTCGGTGTCGACGAGCTCTCGGAAGAGGACAAGACGGTCGTGGCGCGTGCGCGCCGCGTCCAGCAGTTCCTCTCCCAGAACACCTACATGGCCAAGAAGTTCACGGACGTGGAGGGCTCGACGGTCCCCCTGTCTGAGACCATCGAGGCATTCAAGAAGATCTGCGACGGTGAGTTCGACCACATCGCCGAGCAGGCCTTCTACAACATCGGTGGGCTTGAGATGCTCGAAGAGAACTGGGCACGGATCCAGAAGGAGTACGGGGCCTGAGGCCTCGCAACCCCGTGCGTGATGCCGCCCCGCTGGGCAGCCCGGAAGGTCAGGGCGACCGGCAAGGGGCGGCATCGCGCCCGCTACATCGGAAGGAGCTCTCGTGGCAGAGCTGAGCGTGGACCTCGTGTCCCGGGACCGTAAGGTCTGGAGCGGTACGGCGACTCAGGTGAGCGCGCCGTCCGCGGACGGCCAGATCGGCATCCTGGCGAACCACACGCCGCTGCTGGCTGTGCTTCGCCCGGGCGCGATCAAGGTGGAGACGGCCTCAGGCCCCGCCCTGGAGGCGCAGGTCACCGGTGGTTTCGTGTCCGTGGACAACAACCTCGTCACCCTGGTGGTCGACGAGATCTCCCTGGTCTGAGGGAGAGCGCGAGTGCCGGGCGTCATCTGGATCGCGATAGCGGTGCTCGGTGCGCTCGCACTTGTGCTCGCGGCCGGTATCTCCCGGCTGCGGACGCTTTCCCGCAGGGTGGGTTCGTTCGACTGCAGTGCCCGGCCGACCGGAAACCCCGAGGGTTCCTGGACGCCGGGCATCGCCCAGTACGCGGTGGGCCGGATCGAGTGGTGGCGGTGCTGGTCGCTGTCGCCCCGTCCGGCCCGCACGTGGTACCGGGAGCGGCTGGCAGTGACCGGCCGCACCCCGCTGGACCCGGACGAGCGTGGTCAGGGTGACCACTATCTCGTCCAGTGCCGGTACGACGGGCTCGACTTCGAGCTCGATCTCGCCGCCGGCGACTACTTCGGCCTCGCCTCCTGGCTCGAGGCCGCCCCTCCCGGACGACAGGATCTGGTTCTCTGATGCGGCTGGTCGTGGCCGACTGCTCCGCCCTCTACACGGGCCGCCTGACCGCGATGCTCCCGCAGGCGACGCGGCTGCTCGTGGTCAAGGCTGACGGAAGCGTGCTGATTCATTCCGACGGCGGCTCGTACAAGCCGCTGAACTGGATGAGCCCCCCGTGCACCCTGGCGGTGCGTGAGCCGTCCGAGGAGGCCGCCGAGCGCGGTGTCACGGAGGTGTGGACCGTTCAGCACGCCAAGTCGGACGACCGGCTGGAGGTGGAGCTGTTCACCGTGCACCACGACTCCGCGCACGACCTGGGCATCGACCCCGGTCTCGTGAAGGACGGCGTCGAGGCGCACCTCCAGGAGCTGCTCGCCGAGCAGATCGCCCTGCTGGGCGACGGCCACACCCTGGTTCGCCGGGAGTACCCGACCGCCATCGGACCGGTGGACATCCTCGCGCGCGACGGCTCGGGGTCCACGGTCGCGGTGGAGATCAAGCGTCGCGGCGACATCGACGGCGTCGAGCAGCTCACGCGGTACCTGGACCTGCTGAACCGGGACCCCATGCTGGCCCCGGTCCGCGGCGTGTACGCCGCCCAGGAGATCAAGCCGCAGGCGCGCGTGCTGGCCAAGGACCGCGGCATCGCGACCCTCCTCCTGGACTATGACGCGATGCGTGGCGTGGACGACCCGACGACCCGCCTCTTCTAGAGCGTGGTCACCGACCACGTGGCGCCCGGCGCCTCGCGGACCACGGCATACCCACCTGCGGGCACGACGATCCCGGGTTCCGTCGGGGCGTCGCTGACGAGGTCGTGGCCAGGGCCCGCGACCCGGACCGCCCGGTCCCCGTGGTGCAGCAGGAAGAGGTACGTACCCGCCGCGCCGCGCCGCCGGATCGCCTCGACCCCGGTGCCGACGGCGCCGGGGAGGACCGGGCGCACGCCGTGCCGCGCGAGCAGCGCAGCGACGAACCTGTCCAGCGACTCCTGCGTCAGCCCCGCCGAGACGTACGTGGCGGTCCCGGCACCGGCACTGCGGCGGGTGACGGCGGGGGAACCGGCGAGCGTCCCCGCGGAGTAGGTCGCAAGGACCTCTGCCCGGGGCGGGTCCATCCGCTCGGTCCACTGGACCACGGTCGACCCGTCGCTGAGCTCCTGGCTCTCGTCGGGCGCGAGCGGGACGTGCTCAGTGACCCGCACGCCCAGAAGGTCGCGCAGCCGCCCCGGGTACCCGCCGGGGACCACTCGCTGGTGCTCGTCCGCGACACCGGTGAACCGCCCGACGACGAGGTGCCCGCCCGCCTCGACGTACCTGGTCAGCCATGCGACGGTGTCGGAGTCGACGGCCATGAGGGTCGGCACGAACAGGACCCGGTAGCGAGCGACGTCGGCGCCGGTGCGCACGAAGTCGACCGCGACCCCGGCGCGCCACAGGGCGCGGTGCGTCGCCCGGACCTCGGTCGCGTAGTCGAGGTCGTCGTTCGGCAGGTGCGGCGTCTCGAGCGACCACCAGCCGTCGGCGTCCCAGAGGACCGCGACGTCGGCCTCGACGACGCGTCCGTCATGGGGCGGTGCCGCGACCTCCTGGAGGTGGTCGAGCAGCGCCCCGAGCTCCACCACGCCCTCGAACGTGCGGCTCCGCGGGCCCGCGTGCGGCACCATCGCGCTGTGCCACGTCTCCGATCCGCCCGCCGACGCCCGCCACTGGAAGAACAGCGCGCCCTGGGAGCCCCTGGCGACGTAGCCAAGGGAGTTGCGGATCATCCGGTCGGGGTCCTTGACGGCCTGCCGTGCACCGTCGCGGATGCCGGCGGCGCTCTGCTCCATCAGCAGCCAGGGTCCGCCGCCCCAGGAGCGGGTCAGGTCGGCGCCGTACGCGACGTGCGCCTCGCCGTCCGGGCCGGGCGTGTCGAGATAGTGGTCGACCGACACCAGGTCCAGGTGGTCGCTCCAGCCCCACTGGTCGAGGTGGTTCCACGTGGGCAGCATGAAGTTGGTAGTGATCGGCGCAGTCGGGCCGGCCGCCCGGATCTCGTCGCGCTGCTCGGCGAACGCCGCGAGCATCTCGTCGGAGCAGAAGCGCTTGAAGTCCACGGCCTGGGCGGGGTTGTGCAGGTACTGCGTCGCGCACGGCGGGAGGATCTCGTCCCAGTCGTCGTACCGCTGGGACCAGAACGCGGTGTTCCACGCGGCGTTCAGCGCCTCGAGCGAGCCGTGCCGCTTCTCGAGCCAGCGTCGGAAGGCGACAGCCGCGTGCGGGCCGTGGTCGACCGTGCCGTACTCGTTGTGCACGTGCCAGCCGCGCAGGCGCGGGTGGGCGCCGTACCGCTCGGCGAGGAACCGCGCGACGCGACGTGCGGCCTGGCGGTAGGCGGGCGCACTGATCGCGTACGTGTCACGCGAGCCGTGGGAGAGGCGCGTCCCGTCCGGGCGTACCGGCATCGCGTCCGGGTGCGCCCGCGTGAACCACGGCGGCGGGGAGGCGGTGGGCGTCGCGAGGAAGAAGCCGATCTCGTGGGCGTCCAGGAGCGCGACGACGTCGTCCAGCCAGCCGGCGTCGAACTCCCCTTCGCGAGGCTCGATCGCCGCCCAGGAGAACACCCCGATCGTCACCGTGTTCACGCCTGCGCGGCGCATGAGCGCCATGTCCTCGGCCCAGACCTCACGCGGCCACTGCTCGGGGTTGTAGTCGCCGCCGAAGAGCAGGCGGGCGGGTGCGAAGGGAACCGTCATGGGTTGTCCTCGGGTCGGTGGGGCGGAGGGGCAGGTGGACGGCGGAGGCCGAGTCCGCGGCGGGGGAGCCGTGTCAGCGGCCGAGCTCTCCGGCCCAGTGGGCCGGTCCGGGCAGGGCGGCGTCGAGCTCCGGCCAGATGTCGTCCGGCACGTCGGTGGCCGCCCACGCCGTCACCTGGGCGAGCTGGGCGGTGCTCGTCACGCCGACGATCGTCCCGGCGACCCGCGGGTCGCGGTTGCCGGCCCGCAGGGCGAGCGCACCGACGGGGATCGCCGCGGCACGGGCGATCGAGCGGATCCTCAGGACCGCGTCCCGCTGGACGGGGTCGACGTCGCGGTAGTGGTAGCTGCGCACGGGCCCGTCGTCGTCGGCGAGGGCGCCCCCGCCGAACGGGGCGGCGGTCAGTACGCCCACGCCACGTTCGGCGCAGTCGTCCAGCAGGGTCTCGGCCGACCGGTCCAGGAGCGTGAGGCGGTTGTGCGTCACGACGGCCTCGAACTCTCCGCTGCGGACGTACCGCCGCAGGAGCCCGATCGGGCCCCCGGCCACGCCGAGGTGCTCGATCGTGCCCGCTTCGCGCAGGTCCAGCAGCGCGCGGACCGGTCCGTCGGGCGCCATGGCGTCGGCGAAGGTCATGCGCTCCGGGTCGTGGAAGTGCACCAGCGGTAGCCGGTCGACGCCGAGGCGTTCGAGGGACTCGGCGACGGACGCCCGGACGCGGGCGCCCGAGAAGTCGCTGGATCCGGGTGCCGGGTCGGCCTTGGTGAACACCTGCACGGGGCCATCGGCGTCGGACCTGCCGGCGCTGCCGGCACCGCCGGCGTCCACGAGCGCTGAGCCGATGAACGCCTCGGCGTCGCCGTACTCGTTGCTCGTGTCCCAGGTCCGCCACCCGGAGGAGGCGGCGGCGCGCAGCACGGCGGCCGCGCCGGCGGCATCGAGCCGCCGGCCGAGCGAGGAGGTCCCGAGGACCACGGAGGGCACGCGCAGCCCGGTCGTCCCGAGGGCCTGGTGGGCGAGGGCGGCGCTCATCCCTTCAGCCCGCCGCTGATCAGGTCGAGCCGCCAGTACCGCTGCAGCACCAGCATCATCGCGACGAGCGGGATGATCGCCACGGCCGAGCCGATGATCGCGAGCGTGTAGAGCGACGGCGTCCCGGACCCCTTGGACAGCAGCGTGTACAGGCCGACCGTGAGGGGGTACATCCGCTCGTCCGACAGCATGATGAACGGGAGGAGGAAGTTGTTCCAGATCCCCACGAACTGCAGCAGGAAGATCGTCACCATGCCGGGCACCATCATCGGCAGGGCGACCGAGACGAAGACGCGGGCGTCGTTCGCTCCGTCGATGCGCGCCGCTTCCATCGTCTCGGTCGGCACGGCCGACGCGGCGTAGACGCGGGCAAGGAAGATGCCGAAGGGCGAGATCAGACAGGGCAGGAGCACCGACCAGTAGGTGCCGGCGAGGCCGATCTTGGACATCAGCAGGTACTGCGGGACTGCCAGCGTGATACCCGGCAGCAGCACGCCGCCGAGGATCGCGTAGAAGGCGACCTGGCGTCCGGGGAAGTCGTACTTGGCGAGCGCGTATCCCGCCATCGTCGAGACGACGGTGCACGCGACGGCACCGACGCCGGCGAAGAGGACGCTGTTGAGCGCCCACTGCAGGTACTGCCCGTCGCCGTAGGCGAACAGGTCACGCAGGTTCTCGAGCAGGCCTGTGCCGGGCAGGAAGGTGAACGTCGAGAAGAGCTCGGAGCTGGACTTGGTCGAGGCGACCAGGACCCAGGCCACGGGCACGAGGCAGTACAGGGCCCCAAGGATCAGGACCACGGTGGGCAGGACCGCTCCGCGTCGGCTCGCGGGGCGCGGGCGCTCCGCGACCAGGCGTCGGGTGCCCACGGGGCGTGGCGTGGTGACGGTGCTCATCAGGACTCTCCGAACGAACGCTTCTGCGTCACGCGCAGCAGGATGACCGACACGACGAGCGTGCCGAGAGCGAGGACGACCGACGACGCGGCGGCGAGGGACAGGTTGTCCCGGGTGAAGGCGTCGCGGTAGATCATCATCAGCGGCACCCAGGTCTGGGAGATCGCGCTCGTCATCGGCCGCAGCGTGGTGGGCTCTCCGTACACCTGGAGCGTCCCGATCAGCGCGAACAGGCCGGTGAGCGTCAGGGCCGGGGCGACCAGCGGGATCTTGATCCGGTAGGCGATGTCCCACTCGCTGGCTCCGTCGAGCCGCGCGGCCTCGTACACGTCCACCGGGATCCCGCGCAGCGAGGTGTACAGGATGATCATGTTGAAGCCCACCCCGCCCCAGATCGCGATGTTCGCGACCGAGGGGAAGATCATCGGGCCGTGCAGCACGTCGATGCTGCCGAGGCCGACCCGCTCGAGGATCCAGCCGGCGGGGCTCGTCGAGGGCAGGTAGAGGAAGCCCCACAGGAGCGTGGCTACGACACCGGGCACCGCGTACGGGATGAAGATCGCGGTCCGGGAGAACCGGGAGCCGCGAACGCGGGGCAGGTCGAGCAGGAGCGCGAAGGTGAGCGCGAGCCCGAGGGTGAGCGGGACCGCGATGGCCCCGTAGATCGCGAGGCGTCCCAGCCCCGCGAGGAGCTCGGGGTCGGTGAACGCGGCGACGTAGTTGTCCAGTCCCACCCAGGTCTCCTGGCGGACGCCGAACGGGCCGCCGCCCGCCATGCGCATCCCCCGGAAGCTCAGGTACAGCGCGTAGCAGATCGGGATCGCGAGGAACGCGACGAACAGCAGCGCCGCCGGCAGGAGGAAGAGGAGCGGGGCACCCCAGCGCCGACCGGGAGTCACTTCTGGGTGACCTCGAAGCCGGTGGTCTCCATGTCGTCGACCACCTCGGCCTCGGTCTCGGTCAGGGCGTCACGCAGCGGGGTGCCGTTCGTGACGGCCGTCGACATCGCGTCCTGGAACGCGCTCGACGCGACGTTGACGTTGGGTCCCCAGCTGATCTCGGGGATCGTGGCCCGGGTGATCTCCGCGGCGGTCTCCCAGTAGTCCTCCTGCTGCGGCATCAGCAGGGGCGGGTCGCTCGCCAGGGTCAGCTCCTGACCGGCCAGCGACGCCGGGTACTGGCCCTGTTCGATCTGTGCGGCGGAGGCCTCGTCGGCGGTGCCCATCCACCGCGCGAACTCGGCGGCGGCCTCCGGGTGCTCCGTGGACGTCGTGACCACGACGGCGGACCCGCCCTGGAACCCGACGGCCGGATCGCCCTCCTCCCACTGCGGGAGCGGGGCCATGGCCCAGTCGCCCGCGCTCTCCTCGGCCACGCCGTAGAGCACCCCGGCGGCCCACAGGCCGGCCGGCCAGGAGAGCACCTCGCCCTGGTTGACCTTGGCGTTCCACTCGGGGGTGAGCATGGGCTCGGCCAGCACGAGATCGCGGTCGATGAGGTCCTGCCAGTAGTCGGCGACCGCGACGGACGCGGCGTCGTCGATGTCCACCGTCCAGGTGTCCCCGTCGACCGACCACCACTCGGCACCGGCCTGCTGTGCGTACCCCGCGAAGCCACCGAACTCGGCCGGCGCGAAGGTCGTGAGGTAGGTGTCGGGGTCGGCCTCGTGGACCTTCTCCGCGGCCACGGCGAACTCCTCCCAGGTGGTCGGGACCTCGATGCCGAGCTCGTCGAGCTTCGCCTGGTTGTAGGTGAGCGCCTGGGGGCCCGCGTCCTGCGGCACGCCGTAAGTGGCGCCGTCGAAGGTCACCTGGCTCCACACGCCCGGGGCGAACTCGTCCTCGAGCCCTTCGGCGTGCTCCGAGATGTCCCCGGCCACGCCGGCCACGATCATCGCCGGCAGGGTGTTGTACTCGACGATCGCGACGTCGGGGGCGTTCCCGGCGCGCGTGGCGGTCACGAGCTTCGCCGACGAGTCGGTCCCGCCGCCGGCGTCGGTCCGCTTCACCTGGATGTCGGGGTGGGCGGCGTTCCACGCGTCGACCATGGGCTGCTGCGCCGTGCCCCAGGCCCAGTAGTCGAGTGTGATGGGACCACCGTCGCCGGGATCGGCGCCGCCGGATCCGGAGCCCGACGAGCAGGCGGTGAGGGCGAGGGCGACCGCTGAGAGCGTGGCCATGACCGAGACAGTCCTACGCATCATTCACATCTTCCTTGACGTGCGGTGAACGCCCTCGCAGCTGTGCGAAGCGCTTCGATGAATAGGTAGCATCATTGCCAGCCCGAAAGAGGACTGTCAAGGCCTTCTCCGGTACGGAGCGACCGTAGATCACCGATCAGCCGCCGGTTTGGGCGGCTCTGCGTGAGAACTAAAAGATCGAAGCGGTTGCGCGTCTCGAGCGGATCTCCCGCTGCGACGGACCGCCCTCCGGCGCAGCGACCGGGAGCGGCCGTGACCCTGGCAGGATGTCCGCATGACTGATTCCGGTGCTCTCGTGGTGCGCGGCCGCCTGGTCCAGCCGTCCCGGGTGGTGGACGACGGCGTCGTCGTCACCTCCGGCGGTCGCGTCACCTTCGCGGGTTCGCTGCCCGACGCCGTCGCTGCCGGTCACGGCCCGGTCGTCGGGTCGGTGCCACCGGCGCCCGAGGCATACGTGCTGCCAGGGCTCGTGGACCTGCACAACCACGGTGGGGGTGGCGTCTCGTTCCCGGACGTGACCTCGTCCACCGCCGCGCTGGCCGGCGTGCTGGAGCACCGCAGGCACGGCACCACGACCCTGCTCGCGTCACTCGTGACGGCCCGGCCGGAGGTGCTGCTGGAGCGGGCAGCGGTGCTGGCCGAGCTCGCCGTGGCCGGCGAGATCGAAGGGCTGCACGCCGAGGGGCCGTTCCTCTCGCACCGGCGCAGGGGCGCGCACAACCCGGCTGACCTGCAAGAAGGCAGTGTCGACCTGGTCAGGGACCTCGCGAAGGCAGCTCGCGGCTTCCTGCGCACCATGACGGTGGCTCCGGAGGTGCCGGGCGTCGCAGGCCCCGGGGGAGCCGTCGAGGCACTGGTCGACGCGGGCGTCCTACCCTCCCTCGGCCACACCGACGGCAGCACCGAGCAGGCCGAAGCGCTGATCGCGCAGGTCACCCAGGCCCTGGCCGCCCGGGGCAGCACGCTCGGGCCGATGACGGCCACGCACCTGTTCAACGGCATGCGCCCGCTGCACCACCGCACGCCGGGTCCCATCGCGGCCTGCCTGGCCGCGGCGGCTCGTGGCGACATGGTCGTCGAGCTCATCGGCGACGGCGTACACCTCGACGCGGCCACGGTCCGCTCGGTGTTCGACATGGTGGGAGCGGACCAGGTGGCACTGGTCACCGATGCGATGGCGGCGGCCGGCGTGGCCGACGGTCGCTACGAGCTGGGGCCGATGTCGGTGGTGGTGCTCGACGGCGTCGCGCGAGTCGTCCCGGAGGTCGGGACCGCTGAGGTCGCCGGGGGAGACGGACCGATCGCGGGCGGCACCGCGCACCTGATCGACGTCGTGCGCTGCGCCGTGGCCGGAGGGGTGTCCCTGCCGGACGCCGTGCGGTCCGCGACCGCCGTGCCGGCCCGGGTCCTGGGGCTGACGGGCGAGGTCGGCAGCCTGGAGCCGGGCGCGCGCGCCGACGTCCTGGTCACCGACGCGGACCTGCGCCCGGTCCGGGTGCTGCGCCACGGCGTCGACGTCGATGTCGCCGGGGCGTAACCGATTGAAGGTTTCGCGGATTCCGCGACGGGGCTGGTCCTGCATCCGGCCGCCGTTGCCACAAAGCACGGGCCGGACCGTCGGCACGGCCTCGACGAGATCGTTCCCAGATATTCAATCTGAGACGTGATTGCGGTAGCCTGATCTCGTATCGGCCGGAAAGACGGGGACTGGAAGATGCCCGAGATCCTGCGTTCAAGCTGTGACAACGGAACGACCTGCCCGACGATTCATCGTGCCGATGACGGTGCGCTCATCGTGCAGGGGTATCGGACCGCCTCTGATCGAGTGGTGCGTATCCCGGCGTGGCTCGCGACAGAGTGGGACACTCCTGCGCGCCGTGACGGTGACGATCTCCTCATGACCGGCCGGCTCGTCACCGACCCGGGCACCATTGCATACCTAGACCTTCCGGACGGAGAGGCCGCCGTGATCGTACGTCCGGGCGATGTTCCGGCTCTGGAGCTTTCGTCATGCTGAACGCGGACCAGCTCGGGGAGTTCGTCGCTTCTCGTCATCAGAGGGATCTGTTCCGTCTGGAGACTCGCGACGTGCTCAATGTTCCGCAGGATGCTGGCCGGTTGGAGCGGTATCTCAATGGCGAGCCGGGGCCTGGTCATCGTCCGTGGGCTGATGTGATCCGCGGGCAGGTCGCGCGAGGGCAGATCACCCGTCGTGTCCTCGCACTCAGTGAACCGTTGACCGACTATCGTCGCTGCTCGATCGAGTGGGGCTACCTCGACAACGTAGCTGCAGGTGAACATTGCAGGGTGGTGAACAGGCCCAGCGCTCCAGGACTCGGTACGCAGGACTTCTGGCTGATCGATCGCCGCCTCGTGGTGCTGATGCACTACGACGACGAAGGGCGTTTCGTCGGCGCGGAGCCGGTAGACGACGAGCAGGACGTGGGACACTGGGCCGCGATCGCCGACCTGGCGTGGGACTCGGGAATCGATCTCGCCATCTGGTGGGACGCCCATCAGCAGTACTGGCGCGAGTTCTACGTCCCGACCCCTCGGAGCGAATGACTACTGATCTTCCACCGCTTGCCGCGACGCTTCGCGCCCTACGCGCTGAGGTCGGGATCACCGGCGTCAGTGCCGCGAAGGCGGCTGGTATCAGCCAGGCCAAGCTCTCCAACATCGAGCGAGGCAAGACCCCGCCGACGCCGGAGGACGCTGATCGGCTCGCCCAGGTGTACGGCGTCCCGGCCAAGGTGCGTGCGCAGCTGATTGAGCAGTCTCGTCAGGCGAAGGCCCAGGCGTGGTCGGCGAAGGTGGTGCTGCAGCGCGGTGGTTGGCTGCTGCAGGACCGCATCGGTCGGCAGGAGAGTTCCGCGAGCTCCATTCGGTACTTCTGCCCGTCCGGTGTGATCGGACTCTTGCAGACGCCGGCCTATGTCCGGGCGATGTGGGATGACGAGGTCCCTGCCGAGAAGGTGGACAAGTTCGTCGAGTCCAGGATGCGCCGCCAGTTGATTCTCGGCAGCGACAAGCGCGAGATCGCGGCCGTGCACACCGAAGGTGCGCTGCGTTGGAATCTGGGCGGTCCAAAGGTGATGATCGAGCAGCTTGACCGGCTGCTGGTCGAACTGGACAGGCCCCACCTGCGCCAGGGCATCATTCCGTGGACATCGTCGGTCAGCTCGCCTGCTCTGCACCAGTTCACCATCTACGACGACGCGGCAGCCCTGGTCTCGACCGTCCCGGGTACGTCACTGGTGACCGATCCCGAGAACGTCCAGCAGGTCACGAGCGAGTGGGACCACTTGGAGCGGTACGTCCTGTGGGGCGAGAGCGCCCGGCCGCATCTGGAGCGGATCAGAGCGGAGTACGCCGTGCTGTGACGGCCGCTGCTCTTTCGTGGTTGCATCTATCACGTTTGAGACGTAATACTTGTTGCCTGAACCGCCGACCCTTGGAGTGAACATGACGACGACCTGTGACATGAGCCAGCGCCAGGCCGTCCTTGTGGCGCTCGATATCGATGGGACGCTCTTGGTTACGGGTCAGCTCCCGACGCCTGCCGTTGTTGCTGCGATCAGGGCCGCGAGCAATGCCGGGCATGAGTTCGTTCTCGCCACCGGTCGCTCGCTCTCCGGCGCACTGGCGGCCGCCCGTCTACTCAAGATCGGGGATGGGTATGTCGTCGCTTCGAACGGCAGCGTCGTCGCCAAGATGACTCGCGCGGGATGCGAGGTGACAGGCATGCACAGTGTCGATGCGAAGGCCGTCGTGCAGCTCGTCTCGGCCGTCCGACCCGACCTTCGGATAGCGGCCGAGATAGTCGGCGTGGGTTACCACGTCTCAAAGCCCTTCCCGCCGCAGGAACTGGGCGGTGAACAGGTCGAGGTCACCCGGCTCGACGACCTGTGGGCAGAGGCCACCCCGCGCCTGGCCATCTATGGCGCGGGCGCGCAGAACCTTGTCCCGTCGATTCGCGCGGGCGGGATGACCGCCACGCGGACTCGCCCGGACTGGGTCGACGTGACGCCCGGAGGGGTGAGCAAGGCGACCGCTTTGGAGACGATCCGCCGCGATCTCGGCATCCCGAAGAGCCGCACGGTCGCCGTCGGGGACAGCGAGAACGACATCTCGATGCTGACGTGGGCCGAGCGAGGCATCGCGATGGGTAACGCGTCTGCGCTGGTCCGGTTCTCCGCGAACTACGCGACCAAGGACGTCGAGGACGACGGCGCGGCTCTGATCCTGCATGCGCTTGCTCAGCCTGATCGTGAGGACCTCACGGGCGGGACCCGGGCGGGCGCAGAGACCGCCACCACCGTCCGGGCCCACTGATCTTGCGGCTGGTCGGTGCCTAGCACCGCTGCCCAGCCGTAAGTGAGCCCGCTCCAGGCGGGTGCAAGTGCAGGCACCACCCCGCACGACGAGGAGGAAGCGCATGACCACCACCACCGCACGCGACCTGCGAGAGGGCAGGGAGCTTGTCGAACCCGAGCTGTTCCACCGGATCGTCCAGCGGGTCGCCGAGGAGCACGACCACGACCTGAGCATGGCCGGACGGATCGTGGACCAGGCCCTCGCGTTCCTCGGGACCACCGCGACCCACCAGGGGCGCCCGCTGTCGCCGTCCGAGATCGTGAACCCGGGGTGGCACGAGTTCATCCTGCACACGGTCGACTACGTCGAGTTCTGCGAGCGGATCGCGGGCCGGTTCCTGCACCACGTGCCCACCGAGCCAGAGAACGTGGCCGCCGAGGGCGAGGGTGGGCACGACACGCTCAGCTACACCGTGGACGCCATCGACGCCGCAGGGTTCTCTGTCGACACCGAGCTGTGGCCGACCGCGCACACGGGCAAGTGCTCGCAGTGCCACGCGGGCTGCACCAGCTCACCCGCCTGATCGCCCACCCGATCGACACGGAGACACACCATGGACCGCCGATCCTGGGACGAGCTGCCCGACACCGTCCGCAACGCCATCGAGGCACAGTGCGGGGCGGTCTTGCGCACCGAGAGCCCGTCCGCCGGCCGGAACTCGGCCCTGTCCGCGTTGCTGCACACGGCGAACGGGAGCGTGTTCGTCAAGGGCATCCCGACCGACGTTCGGCTGTTCAGGGCCCATCGGCACGAGATCCGCGTCAACACCTGGTTACGGCACCGCGTCTCCGGTGTCCCGTGCCTGCTGTGGACGATCGAGGTCGGGGGCTGGCTGCTCGCCGGGTACGAGCCTGTACCCGGCGAGCACGCCGACTTCTCACCCAGCTCGCCCGACATACCAACCGTGGTCGACGCCATCTCGCGCTTGGCCGAGGAACTGACGCCGAGCCCCGCACCCGACGTGGCACCGCTCAGCCGCAAGTACACGCGGCTGGCCGGATGGCAGTGGCTCGCCGACAACCACGCCGACCAGCTCGACGCGTGGGAGAAGCAGCACCTCGACCTGCTGGTCCACCTCGACGACGAGGCACCGAACGCCCTGGCCGGCGACAGCCTCGTCCACGCCGACATCCACGAGCTGAACCTGCTCGTGGACAACGGCACGGTGAGCGTCATCGACTGGGCGTGGTCGCGGACCGGCCCGCCCTGGATCGATGCCGCCCTACTCACCATCCGGCTGATCGCCGAAGGACACGACCCGGCCGACGCCGAACAACTGGTGTCCGGCACCTGGGGAATGCAGCACCCCAGCGCGACGGAGGACGTCATCACGACGTTCGCCGCGACCACCTACGGCCAGTGGAGGCGGTTCTCCATCGAATTCCCCAGCCCGCACCGTGAGGCCCCGACCCATGGCGCGCAACTCTGGACCCATCGCCGACTTCGTGCCATGTGAGGTCAGAATTCCCGTGTGTGCTGCTCGGGCTCGGAACTACGCTCCCCGGATGGATCAAGCTCGACCGCATACCGCAGCCACACTGACGGACGACCTGCGAGCGCTGGGCGTGGTCCCGGGTGACGTGCTGCTGGTGCACTCGTCCGTGCAGAGCCTTGGCTTCGTCGCGGGCGGCGTGCAGGCCGTTGTCGAAGCGTTGCTGTCGGCCGTGGGCTCTGAGGGCACCATCGTGGTCCCGACCCACACGTCGGAGAACACCGACCCGGCAAACTGGCAGGATCCGCCCGTCCCCGAGCAGTGGTGGCCGGTGATCCGGTCCGAGACACCCGGATTCGACCCCGCACGTACGCCCAGCCGCTGGGTCGGCGTCCTGTCTGAAGTCGTCCGAACCTGGCCGGGCGCCCTACGCAGCGGGCACCCGCAGGTGTCCTGCGCCGCGCTCGGCGCCCGCGCCCGGGAGGTGACCGTGGAGCACGACCTCGCCGAGTCGCACGGGGAGAGGTCGCCGATCGGTGCGGTCTACCGGCTCGGCGGGCGGGTCCTGCTCCTCGGCTGCGGTCACGACTCCAATACGTCCCTGCACCTGGCCGAGCGCCGTCAGGCGGCACCCCCGATGGGCGAGACAGGCGCGGCGATCAGCGACGCCGACGGGACGAGTCGCTGGGTGACCTGGACGGACCTCGTGACTGGCGAGGAGGACTTCGACCGGCTCGGCGCCGCGTTCGAGGAGAGCGGCGCGGTCACCGTCGGGCAGGTGGGGTCCGCCGCTGCCCGGCTCATGGACCAGCAGTCGCTCGTGGACTTCGCGGTGGGCTGGATGTCGCGTAACCGGCGTGAGGTCGACGTCGATGTCGCCGGTGCGTAACGCACCGCTGTTAACGTGCCGAGCATGACGTCTCCCGTGTTCCAGCCCGGCCAGACCGTAGTGCGCCGCGAGATCATGCGGGGCGAGCCGTGGATCGCCGTCCCACAGGTATGTGTCCAGGACGACGGCGACCTGCTCGTCACCTACACCCCGGGCGGCACGCCGCTGGCCTACCCGCAGACCGGCGAGTTCCCCGTGGGCGAGCACCCGTGGAAGACCGCCGGCGGCACTCACTGGCGCGGGCACGGTCGGCTCGAGCTGCACTGGGCCGGGGTGGAGCACTCCCTCTTCCTGTTCTGGGCCGGCCCGGAACGGGCCTTCCAGGGCTGGTACTTCAACCTCGAGGACGCGCCCCGTCGTACCGCCATCGGGTTCGACACGCTCGACCACGAGCTGGACGTCTGGTGGGCCGCCGACGCCGAGACGTACGAGTTCAAGGACGTCGCCGAGTTCGAGGAGACCGGACCGGCACGCTATCCCGGCCGCATGGAGCAGATCCGCGCCGAGGGCGACCGGATCGCCGGCCTGCTCGACGCCGGCGAGCTCTGGTGGGACAAGGCCTGGGCCGACTGGACGCCCGACGCGTCATGGCAGCCCCGCGAGATTCCCGCCGACTGGGCGAGTCTGCCGTTCGAGACGCGCTGACGGCGACTCGCCGCTCATGGCGGCCGGTCCGGCGGCTGTCGCCGCAATTCCGGTGGCAACCCGGTGCTCGGGCGCTACGGTCGGTTCGTGCCCTCCTCCGTCCCGGTCCCCGGACCTGCAGCACCCGGTTCGCCTCCTCGACCCGCCACGCCCGGCCTCGCCCATCATCGTGTCGACCTCGGCTGGCCCGTGACCACCGACCGTCTCACGCTCCGCCCGGTCGTCCCCGCCGATGCCGAGGCCTTCCTCTCCTGGCGCTCCGACACCTCGGTCGTGCGGTACATGTACCTGCCGCCGTGGGACCACCCCACGGCGGTGCTGAAGCTGCGCACCTGGTCGAACGCTCCCTTCGAGCAGCCCGGCGACGTCCTGGTGCTCGCGGTCGAGCTCGACGGCGACGTGGTGGGCGAGACGCTGCTCAAGTGGGCAGCTGGCCCGCGCCAGGTCGAGATCGGCTACGCCCTGCACCCGGACGTCAGCGGACAGGGCCTGGCCACGGAGGCCGCCGGCGCGACCCTCCGGCTCGCCTTCTCCGCCTACGGGTTCCACCGCGTGTTCGCGCGCATCGACGAGGAGAACGTGGCCTCGGTGCGCGTCGCGGAGCGCCTCGGCATGCGCCACGAGGCTCGCCTCGTGGAGAACGACCTGCGCGACGGCGGGTGGTCCACCGAGGTCGTCTACGCGATCCTCGACCGCGAGCACGGTCAGTCGACCGTCAGGTCCGCTCGTACCCGCAGGTCGCCGGCCGACGGCCCGGACGCCACGCCGTAGGCGCCAGGCTGCACCACCATCGCGCCGTCCTGCCACACGGCGAGCGCGCCAAGATCCAGCGGGACCGGCACCTCCGCCGCTGCGCCCGGCGCCAGCCGGACGCGCGTGTACCCGAGCAGCTGGCGCCGGGCCGCGGGCACCGGCAGGTCGGGTGACAGGCCGTACACGGCGACCAGCTCGTCCACGGGCCGGCGCCCGGCGTTGCGCACCGAGACCACCGCGGTGCCCTGCACCAGCCGCAGGTCCTCGTACTCGACCCTCGTGTAGCTCAGCCCGTGCCCGAACCAGTAGGCGGGCTCACCCGCGAGGTGCCGGTAGGTGACGCCCTGACGGGCGACGTCGTAGTCGAACAGGTCACCGGCCTGCGCCTGGGTCGCGGGCCAGGTCTGCGCGATCCGCCCGTACGGCTCGGCGTCCCCGGACAGCACGTCCACCAGCCCTGTGCCCGCCTCCTGCCCGCCGTGCGACGCCCAGACGAGCGCGCCCGGCGTCGCGTCGGACCCGGGCAGCCCCGCCCCCAGCACGTACGGGTACGACGACGTCAGCACCAGCACCGCCGACGGGCACGCCTCGCGGGCCACGCGCCAGATCTCGGCCATCGAAGCCGGCAGCTCAAGACTGGTCCGGTCCTCGGTCTCGCGTCCGCCCAGGTGCGGGTCGTTGCCGGCGGCCACGAGCACGACTTCGGCGCTCGCCGCCGCCCGCGCGACCTCCGCGTGCCCCGAGACGACGGTGCGCCACGTGAACCGCTCGGCGTCGGCGAGCCTGGTGGCGTCGGCGACCAGCAGCCCCGACCCGCGCTGCGCCCGCAGCCAGCGCCCGCTCGCCACATGGTGCAGCGACCAGGTGCCGTCGTCGTGGTGGTGTCGCCGGAACGACTCCTGCACCACCCAGCCACCGACCCGTTCGGCGTCGGCCCGCAGGATCCAGCCCGCGCCCGTCAGGAGGCGGCCGGAGGCGACCGAGCCGAACGTGAGCAGGCCGTCACCCCAGTCGGTGACGTCGAGGTGGGTCCCCGGACCGGCGTCGGACGCCGACACGGTCACCTCGCCCGCAGGGTCGACGGTCACGTACCGGCCGCTCGACGCCGCGCGCAGCGCCACGCGGTCGGCCCCGTCGGCGACCTCCACGACGGCGCCGGGGTAGCGGTCGGCGACCGCGCGGGCGAGCGACACCGCGTACGGCGGGGTGCCGGAGTACCAGTCCGTCAGGACGCGGTCGGCCAACGGCCCGACGACGGCGATGCGCTCGGGCGCTCGCAGCGGGAGCGTCCCGTCGTTGTGCAGCAGCACCACCGACTTCGTGGCGGCCTCCCGGGCCAGCACGCGGTGCTCCGGCAGGTCGATGGACTCGGGGCCGATGCGCGCGTACGGGTCGGCGGGCCCGTCGAGCTCGCCCGTGCGCAGCCGTAGCTCGATCATGCGCAGGGCCGCTACGTCGACGTCGTCCCACGTCAGCAGTCCGGCGGCCAGCGCATCGCGCAGCCGGTCCAGCGTGACCGACGGGTCGGTGTCGTTGTCCGTGAACGAGTCCAGACCGGCGCGCAGGGCGGCTGCGTGCGCCTCGGCATGAGAGCCGAAGGCCCGCTGGACGGTGACCAGGAAGGTGGGCGCGCCGGCGTCGGACACGACGGCCACCGAACCGGGGGCCCACGAGCGCAGCTCGGCCAGCAGCTCGCCCGACGTATGGGCAGGGACCCCGTTGACCAGGTTGTACGAGGGCATGACGGCGCCGGCGACGCCCGCCTCGACCGGCCCGCGGTAAGCGGGCAGCTCGTACTCGTGCAGGGTCCGCTCGGACAGGTTCGACGACGTCGCCGAGCGGTCGGTCTCGTTGCCGTACCCGAGGAAGTGCTTGAGCGCTGGCACCGTCTTCCAGACCGTCGGATGGTCCCCGCGCAGGCCACGGCAGTACGCGGTGGCGAGCTGGGACACGAGGCGCGGCTCCTCGCTGTACCCTTCCTCGCCGCGCCCCCAGGCGGGATGCCGCAGCGGGTTCACGACCGGGGCCCACACGTTCAGCGAGACGGCGGGGTCCTCGGCGTGCTTGGCGCGCACCTCCGTGGCGACCAGGTCCCCGAGCCGCCGGAGCAGGTCGGTGTCCCACGTCGCGCCCAGCCCGACGGGCTGCGGCAGCACCGTCGCGCGGCCGAGCCACGCGACGCCGTGCAGCGCCTCGGCACCGGTGTGGAAGGCGGCAAGGCCGAGCCGCTCGACGGCGGGCTGGTGCTGGTGCAGCAGGCTCAGGCGCTCGTCGGACGTGAGGCGTTCCAGGAGGTCGCGGGCCCGGTCGGTGAGCGGAGCCGCAGGGTCACGGAAGAGGGGCTGGGTCTCGTGTGGCACGTTGTCCTCGAAACGGTTCAATGATCCGGCGCCCGCCGATCCGTGGCCGCGCCGGTGCGGTCACGGTGGAGGATACGCCACGCAAACGGCTCAGATCCTGGGAAACCACGCCAGCAGAGCACGATCAGACTAAAAAACTGGACAAATCATTGCCTCCTCTCGCGCCGTCCCCTACTGTTTTGGCATCGACGGAGGTCGAAGCGCTTCGACGTTGATTCGCTACTCCTTCGCCGGGTCCGGGCACATTGACGTGCCGCGCTGTCCACAAAGGAGTGAAGAGCCATGACAGCACCTCTGCTGACCGGTCGGCTGGACCGTCGGTCGTTCCTCGGCTTCCTCGCAGTCGGCGCCGGCGTCATCGGCGTACCGTCCCTGCTGACCGGGTGCACCACCGCGGGCGGCGGCCCCGCCGTCGAGCCGGGGACCGTGACCGCCTCGAACCTGCCCAGCTACGTGCCGATCGAGTACGTGAAGCCGGACTTCCCCAGCGTCAACGGGTCCACCGCCGGCTACGCGAGCATCCCCGAGGAGCTCGTCACCGCCTTCGAGGCGCCACCGGGGTCCGGCGGCACCTACACGGCCATGACGCCGCTGTGGAGCACCATCCCGTCCACGCGGGACAACGCGTACTTCGATGCCGTGAACGAGGCCATCGGGACCACCCTCGAGTTCCGGATCTCGGACGGGAACACCTACGGCGACAAGCTCGCCGCCGTGCTGGCGTCGGCAAAGGACGTGCCCGACTGGGTGTGCGTGCCCACGTGGAACATCCCGCCGCGGTTCGGGCAGGCCGTCGACGCCCTGTTCCAGGACCTCACGCCGTACCTGGCCGGCGACAAGGTCAAGAAGTACAAGAACCTCGCCAACCTGCCGACCGACGCGTGGCGGTTCGGTGTGTTCAACGACAAGCTCTACGCGCTGCCGTTCCCGGGCGACGTCATCAACAACGCGATCTTCCACCGGGCCGACATCTTCGCCGAGCTGGGCATCGACGCCGCGCCCACCACCGCCGCCGAGCTGCTCGAGCTGGCCAAGGAGGTCACCGACCCGGGCAAGAAGCGCTGGGGGACCAACGACATGTGGGTCGCGGCGAACATGATGTTCGCGGTGCCGCCGACGGACCGCTGGAGGCTGGACGACGCCGGCAAGCTGGTCCACCGCATCGAGACCGAGGAGTACCGGGCCGCGCTGGACTGGCAGACCAAGCTGTACGAGTCGGGTGCCGTCCACCCCGACGCCGTGGCCGACCGCCCGGAGGCGGCGAAGCCGAACTTCGAGTCCGGCAGGGTACTGATCAGCACGGACGGCGTCGGCGGGTGGCACGAGGCGCTCGGCCGGATGCAGTCGACGAACCCTGGCTACGACCAGCGGCCGTTCCCCTTCTTCGCGGCCGACGGCGGCGACCCGGCGCTGTGGAAGGGCGCCCCGGTCAACATCTTCTCGTTCCTGAAGAAGACGGACGACACGGCGCGGATCGAGGAGCTGCTCGCGGTCGCGGACTTCCTGGCCTCGCCGTTCGGCACCGAGGAGTTCCAGCTCATCAACTACGGCGTGGAGGGGACGCACTACGAGTTCGACGAGCAGGGCCTGCCGGTGCCGACCGACCAGGCGGCCACGGACGTGGCGCAGTCCTACGTCTTCCTGGTGGACCCGCCGGTGGTGAACGCCAAGGTGCAGTACCCCGGCTTCGTCGAGGCGTTCTGCACCTGGCAGGCCGATGCCGCCCAGTACCTGGTCGAGGACCTGTTCTACGGCATGCAGATCACCGAGCCCGCCCAGTACGCCGCGCTCAAGGCACCGTTCGAGGACCTCGAGAAGGACATCGCGCGCGGGCGCAAGAGCATGGCGGACCTCGACGAAGCGGTGGCGACGTGGAGCAGCTCCGGCGGTGAGGAACTGCGCGCCTTCTACCAGGACATCCTGGACAAGAAGTGAGCACCGACATCTCGGCGAGCACGGCGACCTCCCGCGCGGACAGCCCGCCCCACCGCAAGATTCCCTGGACCACGCGGATGCGGCGCGACCGCACCCTGCTGATCATGGTGGCGCCGGCAGTGCTGCTCCTCGCGGTGTTCGCGTACGTGCCGATGGCCGGCAACGTGGTGGCCTGGCAGGACTACTCGCCGTACGTCGGGATCCGCGAGAGCCCGTTCGTGGGCTGGGCCAACTTCGCGCGCGTCTTCACCAACCCGCTGTTCCTCGACGCCGTCTCGAACACGCTGATCATCACCGCGTTCCAGCTCGTGTTCTTCTTCCCGGTGCCGATAGTGCTGGCGCTGCTGCTGAACAGCGTGCTGACCCCGGCCCTGCGCACCACCATCCAGTCGATCGTGTACCTGCCGCACTTCTTCTCCTGGGTGATCGTCGTGACGATCTTCCAGCAGATCTTCGGCGGGGCCGGGATGCTGGCGAGCCGGCTGCGCGAGGCCGGGTACTCGGGCTTCGACCTCATGACCAACCCGGACACGTTCCTGCTGCTCATCACCGCGCAGACGGTATGGAAGGACGCCGGCTGGGGGATCATCATCTTCCTCGCTGCGCTCGCCACGGTGGACACCCAGCTCTACGAGGCGTCGGTGGTCGACGGCGCCGGCCGGTGGCGTCGCATGTGGCACGTGACCCTCCCCGCGCTGCGGCCGGTGATCATCCTGCTCCTGATCCTGCGGCTGGGCGACTCGCTCACCGTCGGGTTCGAGCAGCTCATCCTCCAGCGCGGCGCCGTCGGCACCGACGTGGCGGAGGTGCTCGACACGTTCGTCTACTACCAGGGTGTCGTGAACGGCGACTGGGCCTTCGCGGCCGCCGCCGGGCTCGTCAAGGGCCTGGTCTCGCTCGCCCTGGTGCTCGGGGCCAACAAGCTCGCCCACCTCGTGGGCGAGGCGGGGGTGTACCAGCGCGCATGACAGTCCGAACCGAGAACTACGCCAAGAAGCCCATACCGGCACGGTCGCCGAGACAGCGGCCGGAGCCGCCGCCGCGGCGCTCCGCCCGGTATCGCACCCTGCTGCGCGGGAAGAACCGCCCGGTCTGGGAGGAGGATCCCAACCCGCTGGGGCTCGTCGTCAAGGGGGTGGCGCTGCTGCTCATCGTGCTCACCGTGCTGTTCCCCCTGTACACGGTGGTGCTCACCAGCCTCTCCACCCAGGCGGACATCACCCGGTCCGGCGGCCTGGTCACCGTACCGGGCAGCCTGTCGCTCTCGGCCTACACGCAGATCCTGTCCGGCGGGATCGTCACGCGGGCCACGATCGTGAGCGTCGGGATCACCGTGGTCGGCACCGTGCTCTCCACCACCGTGTCCGTGCTGGCCGCGTACGGGCTGAGCCGACCAGGTTCCTTCGCGCACCGGCCCCTGCTGTTCGTCTTCCTCATCACCATGTTCTTCGGCGCGGGGATGATCCCGACGTACCTGCTCGTGAGCAACCTCGGGCTGATCGACAACTACTGGTCGCTCATCCTCCCGGGGGCGGTGAGCGCGTTCAACGTCCTGATCCTGCGGGCGTTCTTCATGGGCATCGACCGGTCCATCATCGACGCGGCCCGGATCGACGGCGCGGGGGACTGGCGCATCCTCGGGCAGATCGTGCTGCCCATGTCGAAGGCGGTCGTGGCGGTGGTCGCGCTGTTCTACGGCGTCGGCTACTGGAACGCGTTCTTCAACGCGATGCTCTACATCAACGACAACGCGAAGTGGCCGCTGCAGCTCGTGCTGCGCTCCTACGTCCTGCAGGGGGTGACGCTCCCGGGCAGCGGCGTGGGCCAGGTCGACGTCGACGACGGCGCCGTGACCGGCCTCCCCGTGAAGATGGCGGTGATGGTGCTCGCGATCATCCCGATCCTCGTGGTCTACCCCATGGTGCAGCGGCACTTCACGAAGGGCGTGATCTTCGGGGCCATCAAGGGGTGAACGGCACGGGGAGCCCGCCGTCAGCCGAGCGCGCCGGCGGGCCCGGGCGCCGAGCTCGCGCGTTCGGTGAGCACGGGGGCGAGCAGCCTGGTCTCGGACGGCTGCTCGCCTTCGAGGCGGGCCATGACCATGTCGACCGCCACCTTGCCGATGTCCTCGGCGGGCAGGTCGATGCTGGTCATCGGGATCCGCTGGGAGAGGGCGACGTCCGTGGGGCACACCGCCACCACGGACATGTCGGTGCCGACGGCGATGCCGCGGTCGGCCAGGCGGGCCAGGACGTGGGGGAGCGCACCCTCGTTGTGCACGATGATCCCCGTGGTGTCCGGTGCGGTGGCCAGGAGCGTGTCCACGGCCTCCGTGGCGCCCGACGGCGTGGAGTCGCACGCCTCCACCTTGACCGTCACCCCGGAGCTCTTCGCCTGGTTCCGCAGGCCCCGCATCATCCGCTCGGCGTAGGAGGTGTGCCGCCGCAGCACCTCGGGCGGGGAACCGATGAGCGCGACGTCGGTGTGGCCGGCCCCGGCGAGGTGCCGCACCGCGAGCCGCCCGGCGGCCTCGAAGTCGAGGTCGACGCAGCTCAGCCCCTCCGGGTCCTGCGGCAGGCCGATCAGCACGGTCGGCTGCTTGGCGGCCGCCACGAGGGGCACTCGCGGGTCGTCCGCCTCGATGTCCATCATGACCAGGGCGTCCACCATGGAGCCGCTGGTCACCCGGTCGAGGCCGCTCACGTCGTCCTGGGTCAGCAGCAGGACGTCGTGGTCGAAGTCCCGGGCGCGAGTGACCACGCCGGCGACGAACTGCATGATGACGGGCACGCTCACGCCGACCCGCAGGGGCGCCATGAGCGCTATGACGTTGGTGCGGGACGAGGCCAGTGCCCGGGCCCCGGCGTGCGGCCGGTAGCCGAGCTTCTCGATGGCGCGCTCGACCCGGGCCCGCGTCGGCGCGGAGATGGGCCGCTTGCCCGACAGCACGTAGGACACGGTCGAGGTCGAGACCCCCGCCGCCCTGGCGACGTCGTCGATCGTAGCCACAGAGCTCCTCATCTCATCAGTACCGCAGTGTGCCTGGTGCGGTGGCAGGTGGTGCGTGTGACGCGCCGGCACACCAGTGTGCCGTATGGCAGGGAAGCGCTTCGACAAAATGGTAGCGGGATAGTTCGCGGATGGCACTGGACAGTTGTGAGCGCCTGGGGTTAGCGTGTTGAAACGCTTCGACGATCTAGACGCAGAGGTCTGGGCGTGGCCGGAAGGATGAGCCCGTCGGGCTCGGTGAACCAAGGAGATGCGATGAAGCACGAGCGGACCATGACTGCCGTGGCGGCCGCGCTGGCCGGCGCCCTGGCGCTGGCGGGCTGCACGGGTCAGACCGGCAGCGGTGGGGGCGGTGACACCGACGACAGCACCCTCACGATCTGGCACTACGAGAACGAGGACTCGGCGATGGGCAAGGCCTGGGCCGAGGCCATCAAGATCTTCGAGGAGGAGAACCCGGACGTCACCGTCGAGGTCGAGAAGCAGACCTTCGAGCAGATCCAGAAGAACGCCAAGATCGTGCTCACGGGCGACGACGTGCCCGACGTCATGGAGTTCAACAAGGGCAACGCGACGGCCGGCCAGCTCGCGGCGCAGGGCCTGCTGACCCCGCTGACCGACGCCGCCACCGAGCGCGGCTGGGACGAGAAGCTGCCCGGTTCGCTGGCCACCACCGCGACGTACGACGAGCAGGGTCTGATGGGCTCCGGCGAGTGGTACGGGGTGCCGAACTACGGCGAGTTCGTCGGTGTCTACTACAACAAGGACATGTTCGCCGAGCACGGGCTCGAGGTGCCGACCAGCCTCGACGAGTTCGACGACGTCCTGGCCGCCTTCAAGGAGGAGGGCATCACGCCGCTGGCCGAGGCCGGCGCCGAGTACCCGCTCGGCCAGCTCTGGTACGAGCTCGTCCTCGCGTACGGGGACCGTGCCCTGGTGGACGACTACCAGCTCTTCGCGAACGACGTCGACTTCCACAACGATGCGATGACCAAGGCCACCGAGAAGCTCGACGAGTGGATCGAGAAGGGCTACATCGCCTCCGACTCCGCGGCTCTGACCGCCGAGGACATGGGCGTCTCGTTCATCGACGGCACCTACCCGCTCATGGTCAGCGGGTCCTGGTGGTTCGGCCGGCTCGCGACCGAGGTCGAGGCCGACTGGGGTCAGTTCAACTTCCCGGGCAACACCCTGCACACGGGCTCGTCCGGCAACCTGTGGGTGGTCCCGGCGAACGCGGACTCCACGAGCCTCGCCGAGGAGTTCATCGACGTCACGCTGCGGCCCGAGGTCCAGAACATCCTCGCCGCCGAGGGCGGCCTGCCCGTGGCCGGCGACGCCTCGGTGATCGAGGACGAGCGCACGCGGGAGCTCACCGAGAACTTCCAGGCGATCCTGGACGAGGACGGCCTGGCGTTCTACCCGGACTGGCCGGTCGCCGGCTACTACGACGTGCTCGTCAGCGAGCTGCAGTCGCTCGTGAACCGGTCCAAGACCCCGGACGAGGTGCTGGACGGGCTGCAGAGCTCGTACGACGAAGGCAAGGCCGACCTGCTCGATGGCTGACAGCACCCTGACGGAGGAGCGCCCGCGGACGGCCGGGCGCCCGCGACCGGTGCAGGGGACGCGCCGCCGCCGTCGGGCCTCGTGGGTGGGGTACCTGCCCTACCTGCTGCCCGGCGGGATCGCGTTCCTCGTGGTGATCGGGTACCCCCTCGTCACGAACGTGTACTTCAGCCTGTTCAAGTGGCGCGGAGGCATGGCGCCCCTGCGCTGGAACGGGCTGGGCAACTACGTGGACCTGATGGGCGACGACAAGTTCTGGACGTCGTTCGCCAACTCGGCGGCGATGATCGTCGCGATGGTCGTGGTGCCGACGCTCCTCGGGCTCGTGCTCGCCGCGGTGCTGTTCGACTACCTCGGCCGACGGTTCGGTGAGCGCGTCTCGTCGGTGCTGCGGGCCACGTACTACCTGCCGCAGATCCTGCCCGTGGCCGTGGCGGGCGTCCTGTGGAACTGGATCCTGAACTCCCAGACCGGCGCGCTCAACGTGATCCTGCGCGGGATCGGCATCGAGACGCCGCCCAACTGGCTCGGTGACCCGAGCACGGCCCTGCCGTCGGTGATGCTCGTGCTGATCTGGGTCCAGATGGGCTGCCCGGTGGTCATCTTCATGGCGGCGCTGCAGCGGGTCGACCCCGAGCTCTACGAGGCGGCCGAGCTGGACGGCGCCGGCTGGTGGGACCGGTTCCGGGCCATCACAGTGCCGCAGATCCGGCCCGAGATCTTCGTGGTCACGCTGACCTGCACGGTCGCGGCGCTCAAGGTGTTCGGGCCCATCTACGTGCTGACGCGCGGCGGACCGGAGAGCTCGACGCTCGTGCCCAGCTATTACTCGTACCTGAGCTTCTTCGACAAGTCCCAGGTCGGCTACGGGTCCGCGATCGCCACGGTGCTCACGCTCGTGATCGTCGTGGTGGCCGTGATCATCCTCGGCCTGCAGGGCCGAGCGGAACGACGTGAGCGGGAGGGGATCTGACATGGCCGTCGCCACAGACGTGCGCGCTGCCACACGACCGGCCCAGGTGCGCAGCACGGCCGTCGACACGCGGTACCGCCGCGGTCCTGGCCGCTGGCTGGTGCTGGCGCTCGCGGTCCTCGTAGGGCTCGCGGTGCTCGCGCCGTTCGGGATCATGCTGCTCAACGCCTTCAAGTCACCGCAGGACTACGCGGCGAACGGGCCGCTGGCCCTGCCGTCAGGCCTCTACCTCGACGGGGTGGTGGCCTTCTGGGAGCGCACCGAGTTCCCGGTGAAGCTCTGGAACTCCTTCTTCATCTCCGCGATCGTGGCCGTGCTCGCTGCGCTGCTGTCGCTGTTCAACGCCTACGCGATCGGCATCGGCAGGGTGAAGGGGCGGCTGTGGATCGTCGCGCTGTTCCTGCTGGCGAACATGCTGCCGCAGGAGGCCCTGATCTACCCGCTGTTCGCCATGGCGCAGTCGGTCGGGCTCTCGAACTCCCAGTGGTCGGTGATCATCATCTTCACCGTCATCCAGTCGGCGTTCGGTACCTACCTGCTCTCCTCGGTGCTCGGCACGTTCCCGCCGGCGCTGCTGGAGGCCGCGGCGCTCGACGGCGCGAGCCGGTGGCGCATCCTCTGGCAGGTCGTCTTCCCGATCGTGCGGCCGACGCTCTCCGTCCTGATGATCTTCTTCTTCATCTGGACCTGGAACGAGTTCTTCATCCCGCTGGTCATGCTGACCAGCAACGACACCCAGACCATTCCCATCGCCCTGGCCTCGCTGCAGGGCGATCGCATGATGGACGCGCCGACGATCAACGCGGGCTCGCTCGTGTCGCTCGTGCCGGCCGTCATCTTCTTCCTGATCTTCCAGCGCACCCTGACCCGGGGCGTCACGGCGGGGGCGGTCAAGTGACCGCACCCCGGCCTGCCCACCACTACGCCGAGAGGTTTCACCAGCCATGAGATTCACCGACGGCTACTGGCAGCTGCGACCCGGCGTCGAGATGCTTCGCCCCCGCGACATCGACTCGGTCGAGGCCGGCGACAACACCTTGACCGTGTACGCGCCGACCATGCCGATCACGCGGCGCGGGGACACCCTGAACCGGCCGGTCGTCACGGTCACGTTCGACGCCCCGGCGGACGACGTCATCGGCGTGCGCATCGACCACCACCAGGGTCGCCGTGATCCCGGTCCGCACTTCGCCGTCAACCGGGAGCCGGGGGCGGTCAAGGTGGTCGTGCCCGAGTCCGGCCCGGCCGAGCTCACCTCCGGCGGTCTCACGGCCCGCGTCTCCACCGACGGCCAGTGGCACGTCGACTTCGTGGCCGACGGCGAGGTGCTCACCTCGTCGTCGGACCGGAGCGTCGGGATCGCGAGCACCCCGGACGGCGACTTCGTGCACGAGCAGCTCGGGCTCGGCGTCGGCGAGCACGTCTACGGCCTGGGCGAGCGGTTCGGCGCGTTCGTGAAGAACGGCCAGAGCGTCGACGTCTGGAACGAGGACGGCGGCACCGCGAGCGAGCAGGCCTACAAGAACGTGCCGTTCTACCTGACCGACCGCGGCTACGGCGTGTTCGTGGCCCACCCAGAGCGGGTCTCGTTCGAGGTGGGTTCCGAGGCCGTCAGCCGCACCCAGTTCTCGGTGCCTGGGCAGTCGCTCCAGTACTACGTGATCCACGGGCCGACGCCCGCCGAGATCCTGCGCCGGTACACGGCCCTGACGGGGCGGCCCGCCGTCGTCCCGGCCTGGTCGTACGGGCTGTGGCTGTCGACGTCGTTCACGACGAACTACGACGAGGCCACCGTCACGAGCTTCATCGACGGCATGGCCGAGCGGGACATCCCGCTGTCGGTGTTCCACTTCGACTGCTTCTGGATGCGGCAGTTCCACTGGTGCGACTTCGTGTGGGACCCGGCGACGTTCCCCGACCCCGAGGGCATGCTGGCCCGGCTGCACGACCGCGGCCTGAAGGTCTGCGTGTGGATCAACCCGTACATCGCCCAGCGCTCGCACCTGTTCCGCGAGGGCTGGGAGAAGGGCTACCTGGTCATGACGTCCGACGGCGACGTCTGGCAGTGGGACAAGTGGCAGGCCGGCATGGCCCTGGTCGACTTCACCAACCCCGACGCCGTCGCGTGGTACCAGGACAAGCTGCGCGTGCTCCTGGGTCAGGGCGTGGACAGCTTCAAGACGGACTTCGGGGAGCGCATCCCCACCGACGTCGTCTGGCACGACGGGTCCGACCCGCAGCGCATGCACAACTACTACACCGCCCTGTTCAACAGGACGGTCTTCGAGCTGCTGGAGGAGGAGCGCGGGCGCGGCGAGGCGGTGCTGTTCGCGCGGTCCGCGACCGCGGGCACGCAGGCCTACCCCGTGCACTGGGGCGGCGACTGCGAGTCCACCTTCGTCTCCATGGCGGAGTCCCTTCGGGGCGGTCTCTCGCTGTCGCTGTCCGGGTTCGGCTACTGGAGCCATGACATCGGCGGGTTCGAGGGCACGCCCGACCCCGCGGTGTTCAAGCGCTGGGCGGCGTTCGGCCTGCTGTCGTCGCACTCCCGCCTGCACGGGTCCAGCTCCTACCGCGTGCCATGGGCGTTCGACGACGAGGCGGTGGACGTCACCAGGAAGTTCACCAGGCTGAAGCTGCGGCTCATGCCGTATCTCGGCCGGCTCGGGCACGTGGCCGCGCAGGAGGGCATGCCCGTCATGCGCCCGATGGTGCTCCAGTTCCCCGACGACCGGACGGCGGCGTCCGTCGACACCCAGTACATGCTGGGGCCGTCGCTGCTGGTCGCGCCGGTCTTCCACGAGTCGCGTGCGGAGTACTACGTGCCCGCGGGGGAGTGGACCCGGCTGCCCGACGTCGGGGCGGGCCAGGCGCCGACGGTCACCGGCCCCCGGTGGGTCGCGGAGGAGCACGGCTTCGACAGCCTGCCCGTGCTCGTCCGGCCCGGCACGGTGCTGCCCGTCGGTGATCGAGATGACCGGCCGGACTACGCGTGGGCCGAGGGCGTGACGTTACGCTGCACCCGTCTGCCCGAGGGGTACGACGAAGAAGTACTGGTCCCGGGTGGCACGGGCGCACCCGCGACGTTCCGCGTGCGGTGCGACTCCGGCGTCGTGCGGGTGACCAGTGACGACGCTCCGGGTGAGTGGAGCGTCGAGAACGAAGGACGGACCGTTCGGGCCACGGGCCCAGGAGAGGTGACACTGTGAGTGCACGGAGTTTCCCCAGCGATTTCCTCTGGGGCTCGGCGACCGCGTCGTACCAGATCGAGGGTGGTGCGACCGAGGGTGGGCGCGGGCCGTCCATCTGGGACACGTTCTCGCACACCCCCGGCAAGACGCTGAACGGGGACACTGGCGACGTCGCGGACGACCACTTCCACCGGTGGCAGGAGGACGTCGAGCACATCAAGAACCTGGGCCTCGGCGCCTACCGGTTCTCCATCTCGTGGTCGCGTGTGCAGCCGGGCGGTTCGGGCGAGTTCAACACCGAGGGCATCCGGTTCTACTCGGACCTCGTGGACGGGCTGCTCGCCGCCGGCGTGAAGCCGGTCGTGACGCTCTACCACTGGGACCTCCCGCAGGAGCTCGAGGACGCGGGCGGCTGGACCAACCGCGACACCGCCTACGCCTTCGCCCGCTACGCGCGGAAGATGGCCGAGGAGCTCGGCGACCGCATCGACGTGTGGACCACCCTCAACGAGCCGTGGTGCACGGCGTACCTGGGCTACGGCTCCGGTGTCCACGCGCCGGGCCGTACGGAGTCCCTGGCCGCGCTGCAGGCGGTGCACCACCTGAACCTGGCGCACGGTCTCGCGGTCCAGCAGATCCGCGAGGTCCTCGGTGACGCCGCGAAGACGTCGATCACCCTGAACCTGCACGTCTTCCGGCCGGACGACCCGTCGTCTTCAGCCGACCAGGGCGCTGTCCGCAAGGTCGACGCGCTGGCCAACCGGGCGTTCCTCGGCCCGGTGCTCGACGGCGCGTACCCCGCCGACCTGCTGGAGAACACCGCCTCGGTCACGGACTGGTCGTTCGTGCAGGACGGTGACCTGGAGATCACCAGGCAGCCGCTGGACGTGCTGGGCGTCAACTACTACTCCACCGCGCGGGTGCGGCAGTACTCCGGGGAGGGCGAGCGGCAGCAGGCCGACGGGCACAAGGACTCGGCGGGCACCCCCTGGATCGCGGCGGACGACGTCGAGTTCCTGCCGCAGCCCGGCCCGTACACCGCCATGGGCTGGAACATCGAGCCCGCCGGCCTGACGGACCTGCTGGTCTCGCTGCGCGACGCCTACCCCGACCAGCCGCTCATGGTCACGGAGAACGGCGCGGCGTTCGACGACACCGTGGTAACCGAGGACGGCGTCGCCCGCGTGCACGACGTGGAGCGGGTCGCGTACGTGCACGACCACGTCGAGGCCCTGGGGCTCGCCCGGGACCAGGGCGTGGACGTGCGCGGGTACTTCGCGTGGTCGCTGCTCGACAACTTCGAGTGGGCCTACGGCTACGACCGCCGGTTCGGCATCATCCGCGTCGACTACGAGACGCTGGAGCGTACCTGGAAGGACTCGGCGCACTGGTACCGCCGCCTGGCGACGACCAACACCCTCCCGCCGGTGACCGAGGTCTCGCCGGCCTGAGCGGGGCCCTCTCCTCGCGGTGGTCGGCAGAACGTCGCATGATCGGTAGCTCGGGCTGCCGATCATGCGACGTTCTACCGACCACCCGCGCTGCGCTTCTCGGTACCTTGTGGGGGTGAGCGGATCTGATCAGGTGAGCCGGGCGGGGGTGCGCAGCGTGCTTAGGGAGCTGCGCGCCGCGCGGCGGGTGCCTGCGCTCTCCGCGGCCGCGGGGCGCGGCGGCGAGGTGGTCTGGTCCGAGGTCGCCCACGCCCCCTGGGTCGGCACGCCGACGGCGGAGCACGCCTTCCGCATCGGGTCCATCACCAAGCCCATGGTCGCCGTGGCGGTGCTCCGGCTCGTCGACGAGGGCCTCGTGGCGCTCGCGGACGCGATCGGTGAGTACCTGCCGGACGCGCCCGCTGCCGACGCCACGATCCGGCATCTGCTCACGCACACGAGCGGCCTGCAGGCCGAGTTCCCCGGTCCCTGGTGGGAGCGGCACGGCGGGCCCACGTGGGACGAGCTGGCCGCCTCGGGCGTCGAGCAGCTCTGGGACCCGGGCGAGCAGTACCACTACAGCAACCCTGGCTTCGCGGTCCTGGGCCGCCTGCTCGAGGTGGTCCGTGGTCGCGCGTGGGACAAGGTGCTCCAGGACGAGCTGTGGGGCCCGCTGGGCATGACCGCCACCGGCCGCGTGCCCGTCGGCCCGCACGTCACGGGGTACGCCGTGCACCCGCACGCCGACCTGGTCCACCACGAGCCAGTGGCCGAGTACCTCGCGGCAGGGCCCGCTGGGGAGGTGTGGTCCACCCCGGCGGACCTGGTGCGGTTCGGCCTGTGGCTCGTGGGCGGAGAGGCCGACCGGGACGCGGGTGAGGCGGTGCTCCCGCTCGCCCGGCGCCGCGACATGGCAGCTCCGCGCGTGGTGGTCGGCGACGCAGGACCGGCCGGCGGGCCGTGGTCGACGGCCCACGGGCTGGGGGTGCGCGTACGGCAGGACGGCGCAGTGCGCACCATCGGCCACGGCGGGTCCGTCCCCGGCTTCACCGCGGACCTCCGGGCGGACGCCGTCACCGGAGACGTCGTGGCGGTGTGCGGCTCGTCGACGCTCGGGTTCGGCGGCGGCGCGGCACTGCTCGCTGCTCTTCAGGGGGACCTGGTGCGTGTACCGCTGCCGCCGGGGGACTCGCACGACACCGTCGGGCGGGCGGTCGGGCGCGGGACCGCAGGTCCCGGCGAGATCACCGGCACCTGGTACTGGGGGCCGTCCCCGCACACGGTGAGCGTCGGTGCGGAGGGGCGCGTCGAGCTGCGCTCCCAGGACGGCGGCGGACGGGGCACCGTGTTCGACGCCGTGGACGGCGAGCTGCGGGGCGTCGAGGGCGGGTACTGGCTGGGGGAGCGGCTGCGGGTGTGCGAGGCCGCTGGTGCGCCCGTGGCGCTGGACGTCGGTACGTTCCACTTCACCCGCGCCCCGTACGACCCGGCGACGGCGGTGCCCGGCGGCGTGGACGCGACCGGCTGGCATCGTCCGGGCTCCACCGGGTGACACGCCCAAGCGTCGCGACACGCCGCTGACTCAGATCACTTTTCGAACCTCCCGGGACCCCCGAGGTGCCCTTTCTCGCGGCTCCCGGGCCCTCGCCCGAGGGCAACGCAGGAAGCGCTCCATGTCGCCTACCAGGCGGTGTCAGAGGCTCGTGGCAGCATGGTCCATGAGGGTCGCGAGCGGTTCCGGTGTGGTGCCCTGTTCGCCCCCGACCACAACATGTCGTAAGCAAGCGAGTGTCAGACACTAGGTGTAGTGTTTGGTTCAGCGGGAGACGCAGACCCGCGAACAAAGCACACCAACGTAACTTCACGGGTGTCCTTCGAGGTCAGAGGAGGCGGACATGAGCGTCACGGTCTACAGCAAGCCGGCGTGCGTCCAGTGCGACGCGACGTACCGGGCACTGGATCGCAAGGGTGTCGAGTACACGGTCGTCGACATCACTGAGGACGCCGAGGCGCTCGAGATGGTTCGCGGTCTCGGGTACCTCCAGGCGCCGGTCGTCGTGGCCGGTGACACCCACTGGTCGGGCTTTCGCCCCGACCAGATCAGCGCGGTCGCCGCGCTTCAGGCCGCCTCGGCCTGACCTGAAGTACCGCAACGTCGGCAAGGAGGCGTGACGTGGGTTCTCTCGTCTACTTCTCCAGCGTGTCGGAGTACACGCACCGGTTCGTCGAGAAGCTCGCTCTCGACGAGCTGGGCATGTCGGTGCACCGGATCCCGCTGCGCCCGGCCGACGGTTTTCTGCGCGTGGACGAGCCCTACGTCCTCATGGCCCCCACCTACGGTGGCGGCAACGAGGGCGGGGCGGTCCCACGGCAGGTGAGGAAGTTCCTCAACGACGAACACAACCGGTCGCTCATTCGCGGCGTCATCGCTGCGGGGAACACCAACTTCGGGGCTGCGTACTGCATCACCGGGGACATCATCGCTGCGAAGTGCCATGTCCCGTACCTGTACGCCTTCGAACTCTTGGGTACTGCGCAGGACGTCACGCGCGTCCGCAACGGATTGGGACGATTTTGGCAGCAACAACCACAGAGCCTCTCCGCCTGAACAGCGAGGGCGTGAGCGAGATCCCCCTGGAGTCCCTCCAGATGGACTACCACTCGCTCAACGCCATGCTGAACCTGTACGGGCCGGACGGGAAGATCCAGTTCGAGAAGGACCGCGAGGCGGCTCGCCAGTACTTCCTGCAGCACGTCAACCCGAACACCGTCGAGTTCGAGTCGCTCGAGGCGAAGCTCGAGCACCTCGTCGAGGCCAAGTACTACGACCCGGCCGTGCTCGCGAAGTACTCCGGGGAGTTCGTCAAGGAGCTGTTCCAGCTCGCGTACTCCAAGGAGTTCCGCTTCGAGACGTTTCTCGGCGCCTTCAAGTACTACACCTCGTACACGCTCAAGACGTTCGACGGCAAGAAGTACCTGGAGCACTTCGAGGACCGTGTCGCCATGGTGGCCCTCGGTCTGGCCGACGGTGACGAGCAGACGGCGCGCGACATCGTCGAGGAGGTCATCTCCGGGCGGTTCCAGCCGGCGACCCCCACCTTCCTCAACGTCGGCAAGGCGCAGCGCGGCGAGCCCGTGTCCTGCTTCCTGCTGCGCATCGAGGACAACATGGAGTCGATCGCGCGCAGCATCAACTCCGCGCTGCAGCTCTCCAAGCGCGGCGGCGGCGTCGCCCTGCTCCTGAGCAACATCCGCGAGCACGGCGCGCCGATCAAGCACATCGAGAACCAGTCCTCCGGCGTCATCCCCGTGATGAAGCTCCTGGAGGACTCCTTCTCCTACGCCAACCAGCTCGGCGCGCGTCAGGGTGCCGGTGCCGTGTACCTGCACGCCCACCACCCCGACATCATGCGGTTCCTCGACACCAAGCGGGAGAACGCGGACGAGAAGATCCGCATCAAGACGCTCTCGCTCGGCGTGGTCATCCCGGACATCACGTTCGAGCTGGCCAAGAAGAACGCGGACATGCACCTGTTCAGCCCGTACGACGTCGAGCGCATCTACGGTGTGCCGTTCGCCGACATCTCCATCTCGGAGAAGTACGACGAGCTCGTCGCGGACGACCGGATCCGCAAGACCACGATCAAGGCACGCGACTTCTTCCAGACGGTCGCCGAGCTGCAGTTCGAGTCCGGTTACCCGTACATCATGTTCGAGGACACGGTGAATGCGGCGAACCCGATCAAGGGCCGCATCACGCACTCGAACCTGTGCTCCGAGATCCTGCAGGTCTCCACCCCGTCGACGTTCAACGAGGACCTCTCGTACAGCGAGGTCGGACGGGACATCTCCTGCAACCTGGGTTCGCTGAACATCGCCAAGGCGATGGACTCGCCGAACTTCGGCCGCACCATCGACACCGCGATCCGCGCCCTGACCGCCGTGAGCGACCAGACCGCCATCGAGTCGGTCCCGTCGATCAAGCGGGCGAACGAGATGGGCCACGCTATCGGCCTCGGCCAGATGAACCTGCACGGCTACCTCGCCCGTGAGCGCATCTACTACGGCTCGGACGAGGGCATCGACTTCACGAACATCTACTTCTACACCGTGGCCTACCACGCGATCGCGGCGTCCAACCGCCTGTCGATCGCGCGCAAGCAGAAGTTCGGTGGTTTCGAGGACTCGAAGTACGCGACGGGCGAGTACTTCGACAAGTACGTCGAGCAGGAGTGGAAGCCGGCCACGGAGCGTGTAGCGCGTCTCTTCGCCGACGCCGGGGTGTCCATCCCGACGCAGGACGACTGGCGCGAGCTGCGGGCCTCGGTCATGGAGCACGGCATCTACAACCAGAACCTCCAGGCCGTGCCGCCCACGGGTTCGATCAGCTACATCAACAACTCGACGTCGTCGATCCACCCGGTCCCGGCCAAGATCGAGATCCGCAAGGAAGGCAAGCTCGGCCGCGTCTACTACCCGGCGCCGTACATGACGAACGACAACCTGGACTACTACCAGGACGCGTACGAGATCGGCTACGAGAAGATCATCGACACGTACGCCGCGGCGACGCAGCACGTGGACCAGGGTCTGAGCCTCACGCTGTTCTTCAAGGACACTGTCACCACGCGTGACGTCAACAAGGCGCAGATCTACGCATGGCGCAAGGGCATCAAGACCCTGTACTACATCCGTCTGCGTCAGCTTGCTCTTGAGGGCACGTCCGTGGAGGACTGCGTTTCCTGCATGCTGTGACGTACCCGCAACGTCAGGCTCACCCGTACGTTACGAACTGCGCGCTCCGCCGCACCTGAAGGAACTCCCATGTCGCCAACTGGCAAGCTCAAGCTCATCGATCGCGTGACCGCGATCAACTGGAACCGCCTCGAGGACGAGAAGGACGCCGAGGTCTGGGACCGTCTGGTCGGTAACTTCTGGCTGCCCGAGAAGGTCCCGGTCTCCAACGACATCCAGTCGTGGAACACCCTCTCGGAGCACGAGAAGACCATGACCTCGCGGGTGTTCACCGGCCTGACCCTCCTCGACACGATCCAGGGCACGGTCGGAGCGGTGTCGCTGATCCCGGACTCGCTCACCCCGCACGAGGAGGCGGTGTACACCAACATCGCCTTCATGGAGAGCGTGCACGCGAAGAGCTACTCGTCGATCTTCTCCACGCTGCTGTCGACGCCGGAGATCGACGACGCCTTCGAGTGGTCGGAGAACAACGAGAACCTGCAGAAGAAGGCAGAGATCGTTCTCAACTACTACCGGGGCGACGACCCGCTGAAGCGCAAGGTCGCCTCGACGATGCTCGAGTCGTTCCTGTTCTACTCCGGCTTCTACGCGCCGATGTACTGGTCCTCGAGGGCGAAGCTCACGAACACGGCCGACCTGATCCGCCTCATCATCCGTGACGAGGCGGTGCACGGGTACTACATCGGCTACAAGTACCAGAAGGGCCTCGCGCAGCTCACGCAGCCCGAGCAGGACGACCTCAAGGCGTACACGTTCGACCTCCTCTTCGAGCTGTACGAGAACGAGGTCGAGTACACCGACTCGCTCTACGGCGAGCTGGGGCTGACCGAGGACGTCAAGAAGTTCCTGCGGTACAACGGCAACAAGGCCCTGATGAACCTGGGCTACGAGGCGCTGTTCCCCAAGGAGGACACCGACGTCAACCCGGCGATCCTCGCGGCGCTGTCGCCGAACGCGGACGAGAACCACGACTTCTTCTCAGGGTCGGGCTCGTCGTACGTGATCGGCAAGGCCGTGGAGACCGAGGACGACGACTGGGACTTCTGAGATTCCTCAGGAAGTCCGGTAGCCCGGCAGGCCTGGTGTGAGAGGCCCGGAACCCCAGAATCCTGCGGTTCCGGGCCTCTTCTCGTACCGGCTCCTCAGCTCCCTCACTACGAGGCCGACGGCGTCATCACCCGCCTGCTGAACGGGCTGCGCGTGCCGCCCACGGACGGCGGTCCTCAGGTCCTGGTGCGGTAGATCCGCATCGCGATCGGCCCCAGCACCGCCGTCAGAACCACCGACGCGATCAGGACCCACACGATCTCTGCGGTGTCGGGGTTGCCCGCCATCAGGCCGCGCACCGCGGTGACCAGGTGGCTCACCGGGTTGACGTCGACGAACGCGCGCAGGCCGGATGGCATGGTGGCCGGGTCCACGAAGACGTTCGAGGCGAACGTGAGCGGCATCAGCACCATCATCGACACGCCCATCACGGCGTTGGGTGAGCGCACCAGGAGCCCGAGGATGATGAAGGTCCAGCTCAGCGCGAACGCGAACACCAGCAGGAGCAGCACGCCGAGCAGCACGCCCAGGAAGCCGCCGTCGGGCCGGAATCCCAGCAGCAGCCCCAGAGTGATGGTGATGACCGACGCGATCGTGTAGCGCACGGTGTCGCCCAGTAACGCGCCCACAACGGGCGACGGCCGCCAGATGGGCAGCGAGCGGAACCGGTCGAACACACCCTTGGAGATGTCGGTGTTGAGCGTGTAGCCCGTGTAGATGGTCACGAACAGGATGGTCTGCACGAGGATGCCGGGCAGCAGGAACTGGATGTACGCCTGCGTGGAGCCGGCCAGCGCCCCGCCGAACAGGTACGTGAACATCAGCGTGAAGATGATGGGGGAGACCAGCACGTCGAACAGCTGCTCAGGGACGTGCTTGATCTTGAGCAGCGCACGCCAGCCGAACGTCAGCGTGGTCGACAGGGGTGAGGGCCGGGAGGGCCGCTCAGTGAGGGCGACAGCGTCACGCAAGGTACTGGTCATCGGGGCGCCTCCGTCGACTCACGGGCGCCGGACTTGGTGATGGCACCCTCTGCGCCCGGTTCCGTGTCGTCGGGCAGCGGCTGGCCGGTGAGAGCGAGGAACACCTCGTCGAGGCTCGGCTGGCCCAAGCTGAACTCCGGCACGCTGATCCCAGCCTCGGCCAGGGCCGGCAGCAGACCGGGCACTGCGTCGGCACCGTCGTCAGGCACGCGGGCGGCGATGGCGTGCGGGTCGGAGTCGAAGGTGACCTCGGCGCCGAGCACGCGTTCAGCGATCTCGGCCGCCAGGGCGCGGTCGGCCACCTCGGCGACGCGGAGGTGCACAGCTCCCTCGCCGACCGAGCGCTTGAGCTCGCTCGAGGTTCCCTCGGCGATGGTGCGTCCGCGGTCGACGACGGCGATGCGGTCCGCGAGCTGGTCCGCCTCGTCCAGGTACTGGGTGGTGAGCAGCACGGTGGTGCCGTCGTCGACGAGCACGCGAACGATGTCCCACACCTGGTTGCGGCTGCGCGGGTCCAGGCCCGTGGTCGGCTCGTCCAGGAACAGTACGCGCGGCGCGAGCACCAGCGAGGCGGCGAGGTCGATGCGCCGGTGCATGCCGCCGGAGTAGGTCTTGACCTGCCGGCCTCCGGCGTCGGCCAGGTCGAACGCCTCCAGCAGGCCTTGGACCCGCCGTCGTGCGGCGTCGGGCGCGAACCCGTACAGCCTGGCGAGCATGAGCAGGTTCTCGGTACCGGTCAGGTCCTCGTCCACGGAGGCGTACTGCCCGGTCAGGCCGACGGCGGAGCGCACGGCGTCTGCGTCGTGCACCACGTCGTGCCCCAGCACGCTGGCGGTGCCGGCGTCGGGCCGCAGCAGGGTGGCGAGCATCCGGACCACCGTGGTCTTGCCCGCACCGTTGGGGCCGAGCAGACCGAAGACGCTGCCTTCCGCGATCGAGAGGTCGATGCCGTCGACCGCTTTGGTGACGGACTTGCGACTGGTGAAATGCTTGACGAGGCCGCGCGCCTCGACCGCTAGTGAGTCGGACATGTGATTCCTCCCGTAGGCCACTGTCGTACCGCAGGACCTGACACTCAATCCATTTCGACCGCGGTCGAAACGAGCACCCTGGTGATTAGGTAGTCACCCCGGCGTCCGTGCGTGCGCCGCGATCAGCGCCGCCTCCACCCGGTTGCGGGCGCCCGTCGTCCGCAGGATCGAGGTGACGTGCACCTTGACCGTGCCCTCCGCGAGGTGGAGGCGATCCGCGATCTCGGGGTTCGGCAGGCCGTCGCCCATCAGCGCCAGCACCTCCTGCTCACGCGGGGTGAGGCGCTCGAACCGCTCCCTGGCGTCCTGCTGTGCGACGAACCGGGTACCGAGCCCCGTCTGCAGCAGCCGCCGCGATACGGCGGGCGAGAAGTAGGCACCGCCCGACGCCGCGGCGTGCACCGCGAACAGCAGCTCGCGCGGATCGCCCGCCTTCAGCACGAACCCGTCGGCGCCCAGCCGGATCGCCTCCGCGACGTACTCGTCCTCACCGAACGTGGTGACCATGAGACATGGCAGGGGACCGGCGGTGCGTCGGATCTCCGCGAGAGCCTCGAGGCCGCCCATCGTCCCCATGCGCACGTCAAGCAGCACGACGTCCGGCCGGTGCGCCCGCACCGCGGCCAGCGCCTCCTGACCTGACGACGCCTGGGCGATCACGCGCACGCCGTCATCCGTCTGGAGGATCCCGGCGAGTCCCGCGCGGACCAGGGGCTCGTCGTCGGCGAGGACCACCCGGAGCGCCCCGGAGGCATCCGGCCCGTTCATTGCGCTCCGCCGACCACGAGGTCTGCCGAGGAGACGCGGTCGCCCGCCCAGCAGATCCGATAGGCGTCACCGGACGCGTCATCCAGCGAGTCCACCGTGACAGAGTAGTAGTCGCACGACGGGTCAGCGCCCGGGGGCGGGTCGAGGGTGGCCGTAGGAAGCAGCGGCTGAACGTGCGACCGAGCGTCGCCGACCGAGATGCGCGCGAAGGTCGCCGGGTCGATCAGCGCGCGTCGTGCGTCCAGGTGGTCCGCGACCTGGATCGCTGCCGCCACCGCGACCAGTGCGGCGGTCGGCACGAGCACCGCTGCCAGCAGCAGCGCCCCGCCGCGACGGCGTGCGCGGGTCAGCCCGTGGGTGACTGTGCGCGCATCCCTGACCGTCCCACCGGGGGAGGTCGTGCCCGAGGCCGTCGTGTCCCGGATCTTCGTCCCCTGGCTCGTCGCGTCGTCCAGGGACCGCGGCGCGGCACCACCACCGTGTCCGTCCGGCGCACTGCTCGGGGTGCCCGCCAGATCCTCGGACACGGGGCGCAGCTCGGCGCGCAGCACGAAGTCGCCGTCGTCGGGGCCCGCCTGGACCGATCCGCCTGCGGCACGCACGTGCTCGGTCAGCGACCGGAGGCCCGTGCCGCCGACCGGGGCAGCCCGTTCACCGCCTGGCATTGCCTCGTCCGCAGGGCCGGGCAGAGCCAGGTCCACGTCCACAGGACCGGGCAGGGGACTGCGCACCGTCACGACGAGCCGTTCGGGCCCCGCGGCCAGCGCGACGCGGACCGGCTGGCCCTCGGCGTGCTTGAGCGCATTCGTCAGCCCTTCCTGGACCACTCGGACGACGGCGGGACCGAAGCGCGCCAGGCGGTCACGGCCGGGCGATCCCGTGAGCTCGACGTCGGCACCCGCAGCGCGTGCGTCGCGCACGAGTGCGTCGAGGTCCGCCTGAACCGTCGCCGCAGGGGTGCCGTCGGCCAGGCCGGTACGAAGGGTCTGGACGGACGCGCCCAGGCGGGCGACCGCGTCCGAGACCTGGCGTCGGGCCAGCCCGACGGACTCCCGCGCGGATGCGGCGCCAGGCTGGTCGTGGGGCTCCGTGCTCCGCTCCAGCTCGAGCTCGAGCCGGCCGAGGTTGACCGCGACGAGGCTGAGGGCGTGTCCCAGGTCGTCGTGCAGGCTCTCGGCGAGGTGCAGGCGCTGCCGGGCGAGGTCCGTCTCGGCGCGCATTCGCTGGGCGTCCTGCTCCCGGAGGAGCGCCATCGCCGCGTCGGCCTCGCCGGCCCGGCGGGCGCGCCACGCGATGGCCACGGACCAGGGCAGCACCCCGGTGACGACACCGCGTGCGACGGCGACGAGCACGTCACGCAGGTCCGCCCAGCCGGCCAGGATCACAACGGCGCCGGCTCCCGCCGCGACGGCCATGGCGACCACGCCCAGCCGAGCACCACCCCGAGACAGCCCGAGGGGCGCGGCGGCGGCGGCCAGCACGAGCATCCACCAGGGGCTGACACCCGCGAGCACCAGCAGCACCGCGAACGCGACAGCGACGAGCACGTGGGCGGGCCGCACGGCGGCGCTCCGAGCGGTGTGCTCGGTAGAGACGATCTGGGACGGCTGGGTCACCCGACCATCGTCGCCGACGGGTGATGGTGCGCGCTTCCCGCCCAGGTCTGATCTTCGCGAGCGGGCAGTAGGACCGGGGTCATAGACAGCGACTGACCTACGCCAGATCCGCGCAGCCTCGACGATTTCTAGCGTTCTCGGTATGACCACTACACGCCACGCACCAGCAGCGAATCGTCCGGCCTCGCCGGGCAGGAGCCCTGTCCCGCGGGTCGCCCTGCCACCGGTACTCAGCACCGTCCTTGGCCTGACCGCCATCGCGCTCCTGGCCTGGCCCGCACGCGAGACCCTCTTCGAGGGCGTCGCCGGGGAGACCGCCCGCTCGCCGCTGGCGGGCTTCGCGGGGCTGGTCGCCGACAAGGGCCTGCTGGTGCTCGTCGCGATCACAGCCTGCCTCGCGCTGTTCACGTGGCTTCGCGACCGCTCCCGACTCGTGCTGCTCTCCGCCGCCGGGGTCGGCACGCTCAGCGCGTACGCGGTGAGCGAGGTGGTGAAGCTCGTGGTCACGGAGGAACGGCCGTGCCGCGTCGTCGACGTCGCCACGGTCCTGACCTGCCCGGCGCCGGGCGACTGGTCCTGGCCCAGCAACCACTCGACCATCGCGGGAGCCCTTGCGGTGGCGTGCCTGCTCGTCGCGCCCCGGCTCTGGCTCGCGGTCGTACCTCTCGCGCTCGCCGTCGCCGGCGCCCGCGTTGCAGCAGGGGTCCACTACGTGCACGACGTCGCCTCAGGACTGGCCCTTGGCGTACTGGTGACGTGCCTCGTGGGTCTGGGCGTGCACGCGGGCGTTCAGCGGGTCACGCGTCGATCGACTTCGCGCCGGTCACCGGAGGCTCGGCGGACCACGGGAAGGTGATCCACAGGTCGGTGTCCTTCCAGGAGTAGTCGGGCTGGATGATCGTGCGCGGCTTGGTGAACAGCACAGCCGATCGGGCCTCGGCGCCCTGCTTCTCCAGGAGGTCCATGACGAGCGCCAGGGTGCGGCCGGAGTCGGCGACGTCGTCCACCACCAGCACCTTGGCGCCGGGAAGCTCGGACGTGTCCATGAGGGGAGGCAGCACGCGGGGGTCGTCCAGCGTCTTGCCGATGTCCGTGTAGAACTCGACGTTCAGCGTGCCGACGCCCTTGGTGCCGAGCGCGTAGGCCATGGCACCGCCGGGGACCAGGCCGCCCCGCGCGACGGCGATCACCACCTCGGGCACGAATCCGCTGTCCACCACCTTGTGTGCCAGGTCGCGCACCGCATCGGGGAAGGTCTCCCAGGTGAGCACCTCGCGCTCCGGCACAGGAACGGACTCAGCGGTCGGGAGGTCTGTCGACGTCATGGGAAGACACTACGAGACGTGGCGGGCACCCGGCTTGGGTACCCGCCACGTCTATGCCGTGACCAGCGGCGATGCGCACGTCGAGTGCGCTAGATCTCAGCCGGTCCGCTGGGCGGGCCGGCCGAGCGGGTCAAGCGGCCTTCGCCTCGAGGATGTCGACGACGAACACGAGCGTCGAGTTCGCGGGGATGGCGCCGTTCGCCTGGTCGCCGTAGCCCTGGTCCGCCGGGACGACGAGCAGCACCTGGCTGCCGACCTTCTGGCCGGCGATGCCGTTGGTCCAGCCCGGGATCACGCCGTTGAGCGGGAACGAGGTCGGGGTGCCGCGGCTCCAGGAGGAGTCGAACGACGTGCCGTCGAGCAGGCAGCCCGCGTACTGGACGGTGACCGTCTGCTCCTTGGTGACCTCGGCGCCGTCGCCCTCGATGAGGGGCTGCACCACGAGGTCCGTGGGCTCCTCGAAGCCCTCGGGGATGGTGACGGTCGGCTGGCCGTCGTCGGCGAGCTCGACGGTGGGCAGGCCCTCCTTCGGCGCGACCTCGGTGCCCTCCGCGCGGGTCGGGATCTCCTTGGGAGCCTCGACCTTGGCGACCTCGACCATCGTGACCTGGATGGACTGGTCCATCGCGGTGCTGGCCATGAGCAGTCGCGCGCCGACCTTCTGGCCGATGAGCTTGTCGTTCAGGAGGTCGTACTGCGCGTCACCGAGCTCGAACGTCTCGGGCTCCTTGGTCTTCCAGGTGGAAGCGGCCTGCGAGCCGTCCTTGCCCGCGATGACCACGTAGTCGATGGTGACCTGGTCCTTCTCCTTGAGCTCCTCGCCCGTGCCCTCGTCGACCACGCGGAACGTCGGAGCGCTGACCTCGAGCGGCGTCTTGAAGGAGACCTTCGGCTCCTTGCCGACCGGGCCGGAGACCTCGATCGCTTCGACGGCCTTGACGTCCGCGTCGGACGGGCTCGGCGCGGGCGACGGCTCAGCGGCCGGCGTCACCTCGCAGACGTTTCCGTTGGAGGCGGCAGCACTGCCGTCCGCGGTATCGTCGCCGCTTGCGCAGCCGGTGAGCGCGATGGATGCCAGCGCGACGGCTGCCAGGCCGGCAGTGGTGCGGTGCTTCACGAGTAGTCCTTCGGTCGGGTTTTCGCCTTGCTGGGGACCGCCACACTCTAGCGGGCGGAAATGAGTGCGGCTCCCAGGTTCTGGGCAGGTTCGGGCAGGATCGAGCCATCAGCTCCGCCCTGCGGAAGAATAGATGCCATGCCGTCGAAGCGCCGCTCCAGCAAGCGTCCGTATGCCGCGGACCACGTCCCTCTCGATCTTGATCGGGCGACGGGAGGCCGCCGCAGCGAGTCCGCGGCCGACGGCGAGTGGGTGGTTCAGCGGATCCGGTCGTCGGACAAGACCTACGTCTGCCCGGCCTGCCGCCAGGAGGTCACGCCAGGCACCGCGCACGTCGTCGCCTGGCAGACGGACGGGATCGGCGGACCCGATGCCGGTCTGGACGGCCGTCGGCACTGGCACAACAGCTGCTGGCAGCGCCGCGCCAACCTGCGTTGAGCCCACCGGCGGCGACGAGGGAGAGAATGGGACCGATGACCACTGAAGCGACGCCGGACGAGGCCTCCGGCCAGACGACCCACCAGATCCGCTCGCTCACCGTCCTCCCCGCGCAGCGCGAGGACGTCGAGCTGCATACCGCTGACGGCCTGACCCTCGTCGGCGACCTGTCGCTGCCCGCGGACAGCGAGCCGTCGGCCACCCTGCTGACGTTCCACCCGCTGCCGACGCACGGCGGATTCATGGATTCGCACGTGTACCGCAAGGCGGCCTGGCGCCTGCCTGCGCTGGCGAACCTCGCGGTACTGCGGTTCAACACCCGCGGCACCTCGTCACCCCGGGGCACGAGCGAGGGCACGTTCGACGGCGGCGACGCGGAACGCTACGACGTCGCCGCCGCGATCGAGCTCGCCGAGTTCCGCGGGCTACCCCGCCCGTGGCTGGTCGGCTGGTCGTTCGGCACCGAGCTGGTGCTCAAGCACGGCGCCGACCCGAGCATCGAGGGGGCGATCCTCCTGTCGCCGCCGCTGCACCGCGCGACCGACGAGGACCTGGACCGCTGGGCGGCGTTCGGCAAGCCGCTCGTCGTCCTGGTGCCGGAGCTCGACGACTACCTCCGCCCCGACGAGGCCCGCAAGCGTTTCGCGCGCATCCCGCAGGCCGAGGTAATCGGCGTCGACGGGGCGAAGCACCTCTGGGTCGGCGAGCCCGCCGTCGCCCGCGCGCTGAACGAGATCGTCGCGCACGTGCTGCCCGACCACCCGCTACCGCTGCCGACGCACTGGGACGGACCGCTCGGCGATTCCTGAGCACTCACCACCCACAAGGAGGACGACGATGACCTCATCAGCCCTGGCCACCTTCACGCTGCACGACGGCGGTGGAGTGCCGCTCGTGCTGCTGCACGGCTTCCCGCTCGACCACCGCATGTGGGCGGCCTGCGCCGAGCACCTGCCGCCGGGCATCCGTGCCATCGGCGTCGACCTGCCGGGAGCGGGGCACAGCGACCTGGACGGTTTCCAGCCCAGCGTCGAGCACGCCGCCGACTGGGTCTACCGGACCATGGTCGCCGGTGGCGAGGGCAACGCCGTGGTCGTCGGGCACTCGATGGGCGGGTACGTCGCACTCGCCCTCGCTGAGCGGCACCCGGGGTTCGTCGCCGGTCTCGGGCTCGTCAACACCAAGTCCACCGCGGACACCGCGGAAGCGCGCGCCAAGCGCCTCCGGATCGCCGCCGCGGTGGAGTCCGACCAGACGCTCGGCGCAGTGCTCGGCATGCCCGCCGACCTGGTCGGCCGCACGAGCACGGAGCGTCGACGGCACCTGTTTCCCGTGCTGGACTCGTGGATCCGTGCGCAGTCGCCCGCTGGCGTCGCGTGGGCACAGCGGGCGATGGCGACCCGGCCTGACCGGACGGCGGTGCTCGAGCAGTTCGACGCACCGGTCGCCGTCGTGGTGGGCACCGAGGACTCCATCGCACCGCTGGCCGAGGCCGAGCACATGGTCTGGGCCGCCGGGGCGCCCTCTGTCTTCTCCGGCGGGGACGCCGCGCTCACGCTCGTGCCCGGCACGGGCCACCTGAGCGTCGTCGAGGATCCGCAGGCGGTCGCCGCGGCGCTCGGCCTGCTGCACGCCCAGGTGGTCGCCCACCACTGACGAGCGTGCCGAGGTGATCTGGAGGCGTCGTCATCCAGCGAGGTAGTCACCCAGCGCGAGCTGAGCGACTACCTCGCTGGACGACTACCCCGGCAGGGTCAGCTGGACGCGCCGGCCTTCTCGGAGACCGGCTCCTCGGCGTCGTCGTCCTCTGCGGGGGAGGACGACGAGTCGGTGGTGTTCTGGCCGGCCTTGGTGCTCGCCTTGGTGCCCTTGACCGACGGGATGACGACCGTGGCGGTACCGACGGGCACCGGCGTCGGGTGGCTCGGCGGGATCGACGCGGGCATCGAACCGTCCGCGTCCGCTGAGTCGGCGCCGTCGGGCTCCGCCTCGGTGCCGTCACCGACGACGGCGAAGCGGGCCTGCTGTGCGGGGGTCGCACCCGACAGGCCCTTCGGCTTGGCCGGCGGGCTGGGCACCGGGGGCTGGCCGCCGCCCGGGGTGGCCGGCGCACCGCCCGGGGTGGCCGGCGTGCCGAGCATCCCGCGCAGCTCGTCGAGGTAGGAGTTGATGGAGTCGTGCTGACGCGTCAGGTCCTCGAGCTGGTGCTGCGCGGCCGACCGGCTCGACTCGGCCTCGGCGCGGGCGTCGTCGATGGTCTGCTCGGCGAACTCCCTGGCCTCGGCCACGATCCGGTCCGCGGACTTTCGGGCGTCCGCAACGAGGTCCTTGACGTAGACGTCGGACTCGGAGCGGATCTTCTCCGACTGCTCCAGGGCCACCGCGACGCGCTTCTCTGCCTCCGCCGCGTGCTCCTCCGCGGTACTGACCAGCTTGGCCGTCTCGGCCTTCGCCGTCTCGTGCCGCTCGGCGAGCTCCTTCTCGACGCTCTCCTTGCGGTTGACGATGTCGAGCTCGGCCTGGGCGAGCGCCGCACGGGCCTGCTCGCGCAGCTCCTCCATCTCGCTGGTCACGGCGTTGGCGGCCTCGGCCGCCTGGCGGCGTGCCTCCGAGAGGATCTGCTCGGACTCGGCGCGTGCGCTGGCCAGCATCGCGGAGGCGTCGCGCTCGGCGCTCTCGCGCTGCTCGCTGGTCTCGGTGTTGGCCTTGGCGCGGAGCTGGGCGGCCTCCTGCTCGGTGTTCACCCGCAGCTCGGTGGTCTCGCGCTCGACCGTGGAACGCAGGGTGCCGAGCTCGCGCTCCAGGCTGGCCCGGCGCTCGCTCTCCTCCGCGCTGATGGCGCTCGCGATCTGTGCGGACTCGCGCTCGGCGGAGCCGACGAGCTCCTCGGCCCGGCGCTGGGCGGCGAGCAGGTGGCCCTCCGCCTCCGCGGACGTGGTGGTGCGGATCTCCTCGGCCTCACGGCGGGCGCTGGCGAGCATCTCGGCGACCTCGGACTCGGCGCGCGACCGCACCTGTCCGCCGGACAGCTTCGCCCGTGCCATGATGTCCGCGGCCTGCTGGTTGGCCTGGTTGATGATGTCTGTCGACTGGTCCTCGGCTGAACGCAGCAGCAGCTCGATACGGGAGCCGAGGCCGGCGTACGACGGCTTCTCGGTCTCTCGCAGGTTGCGCTTGGCGTCAGTGAGGTCCTGCGTGAGCTGCATGGCGCGGCCGTCGGAGGCCTCGACCTGCCGACGCGCCTCTTCAAGGGCGTGGTTCAGTCGATCCAGGTGCGCATGCACCTGGTCGCGGTCGTATCCGCGCATGGCAGTCGGAAAGAGCGAGCGCTCGTCGGACACGGTGCAGACCTCCAGTGTCGGGACTTGGTGAGGCGCGGGTCAGGCTCCCCCCTTGCGGACGCCGCATATACGGCCCGTCCGGCGCCCAGGATACGTGCCTTGCGTGGATGTGGATACTCCCGCTAGCGGATGCAATGTACGTATTGCATGGAATACTCTCCGCTGGCTCACGCGGCCCCGGACCATGGTGGCGGTTCAGACACACCCAGTGAAGGAAGGGTGAGAATCCCGACTGAACCGCACAAGCACGCCCGTCATTGGACAGTGCTCCTCGTTCGGTCCCTATGCTGGAACATCCACCTGATCGACGGGCACGCGCCCAATATTCGAAGGGAATCGGTGGTGCAACGCATTCTGGCGACTCTCCTGATCCTCGCCGGCCTCGGCGGGATCGGTTACGGGGTCGCGACGGCGACCGTGCTGCGCGAGTCCGACACGGTCGTAGCGACCGCGACCCCCAGCGGCGACGGAACCATGGTCGTGACCGAGCCCGGCGTGCTCGGCCTGGTCGACGACCAGGTGACCGTGCGAGCCACTGTCCCCGAGGGGCAGAAGGTCACGCTCGCGCTCGGGTCCGACGTCGACGTGCTCGGCTGGGTCGGGGACGACCCCTACGACTCGGTGACCGGCCTGTCCTCCTGGGAGACGCTGAGCGTCGCACCGGGTACCGCTCCGGCGACCGAGGAGGGGGCGGCCGACGGCGAGGAGACGGCCGACGCGTCGGCCGAGAAGCCGGCTTCCGGTCCCGACCCTGCCGGCTCTGACATGTGGATCTCCGAGGTGAGCGGCGAGACCACCGTCTCCCTGCGCTGGACCGAGGAGCCCGGCCGCGTGGTCCTGCTGGCCGCCGGCGTCGGGAAGGACGCTGAGGCGCCGACTCTCGAGCTCACCTGGCCGCGTCCGGTGACCACGCCGTACCTGTGGCCGGGGGTGCTGGGCGGTGGCTTGCTGCTGATTATCGGTGTCTTCATCGCCATCGGCGCACGCCGTAACAAGAACCGCGGTAGCAAGGGACGTACGCCGTCAGCGGTCCGTACTCGTCAGCCCGACTCCGAGCTGCCGCGTCGCGACGCGGTGTTCGGGGTCGACGGCGACCAGTCGGGCCCGTCGGGGCACGAGCCCGGCGGTGGGCTCCCCCCTGCGCTCGGCGACCCGGTCGAGGGCGGTACGGCGGTCTTCCCGCCGGCGAGCCCGGTGCTGCCGGGCCGCGGACAGGCGGCCCGGAACGCGCCCGAGCCCGAGCCGGACCAGTCGCGGTCCTGGGGCGCGCCCGCCCCGTTCGGTGGCGCGGCCCCGATCACTCCGCCACCGGCCGCCGAGCCGGCTCCCGGACCGGCTCCCGCCCCGGTCGCCGCTCCGGCTGCGTCCATCCGCGGGATCCGCCGCCGCCGTGGTCAGGGCTCCGGAGCCGCACCCGCGGATCCCACCCAGCCCCCGGCCCAGCCGACGCCGTTCGGCGGCGCCGCACCAGCACGGGCACCGATGGCGCCGGAGGCACCGGCCCCTGCCCAGGCAGCTCCCGCCGCACCCGCGGCGTCGGACAAGCCGATGACACGGCGCGAGATGCGTATGCGCGACCAGGCGCAGCGCAGGGCCGCGACAGGCGCGATGCCCACCGTGCCCGCGTCCGAACCAGAGCCCGAGCCCGCCCCCGAGGCTGAGCAGCCGCAGACACCCAGCAGTCGAGCTGCGGCGTGGCGCCAGACCTGGGGCGTCACCGGGAACGACGGAGGTAACTGATGAAACGCTCCACGACCCGCACCACGGCCGTGGTAGCAACCGTGCTCGCCACGGGTCTGCTCGCCGGCTGTGCCGAGGAGCTCCCGACGCCGAAGCCGGAGGCACCTGTCGCGGCGGCGGTCGTCACCCAGTCCCAGGAGCGCGAGATCCTTGACAAGGTGGCGGAGGTCGTCGGCAAGGTCGAGAAGACAAAGGATGCCGACAAGCTCGCCGCCCGGCTGGACGGTCCCGCGCTCTCGATCCGCGAGACCCAGCTGAAGGTCGCCGACGCCCGCGGCGACAAGGAGCCGCTGACGGACCTGAGCATGGAGATGCAGCAGGTGATCCTGCCGTCGGACCAGGAATGGCCGCGCAGCAGCTTCGCGATCACCGTGCAGCCCAAGGACCTCACCACCCCGGTGCTCATGGCCTTCAACCAGGCCACCGCGCGTGACCAGTACAAGCTGTGGGGCTGGGTGCGCCTGCTGCCGGGCGTGACCATGCCGCAGTTCGCGGAGGCGGACCTGGGCAGCCCCGCCGTGCCGGAGGACGACGAGAGCCTGAAAGTGACGCCGAAGGACGCGATCAAGCAGTACGCGTCGGTGCTCACCGTCGACAAGAAGTCGAAGTACGCCGACAACTTCGCCGACGACGACCTGCGCCAGTTCTTCCGGGACTACGGCAAGCTCCAGGTCGAGGCCATCAACAAGGAGGAGTGCGATGGCTCCTTCAAGGTCGAGTACGAACCGACCAAGGACTCGGTGCGGGCGGTCCGCACGGCTGACGGCGGCGCCCTCGTGGTCGCCTCGATGGTCAGCCAGGAGACGATCACGGCCAAGGAGGAGGGCTGCGAGATCGGCCCGCCGACCAAGACGACCAAGGCGCTCTGGGGCGACGCCGACGTCAGCAACGTGGTCGAGGTCAACTACAAGGACATGGTGGCGATGTACGTGCCGCCCAAGGACTCGAAGGACGAGATCAGCCTGGTCGGCTACGAGCACGTCCCGAGCTCGGTCTCGAACGGCTGACACCTCGACGACCGACCCGTGGTCCCGCCGCTAGGGTGGCCCCCGTGAATCCACGGAGGCCACCCTTGCGCCGTCTCGACGCCTCGTCCCCGGCCCGACGACGGGGTGCCGCCTGCCTCGCCGCGGCCGGTGCCGTCTCGGTCCTGCTCGCCGGCTGCGCGGTCGAACCGCCGGCCCCCGCACCGGACGCCCCGATGATCGCGGCCGTGGTCAGCGAGCCACAGGAACGCAAGATCCTGGAGTCGGTCGCCGCCTCCATCGCCGAGCACGACACGGTGTCGACGGTCGACGGGCTACGAGCTCGCATGACGGGGCCCGCACTGTCGATGCGGCAGGCGGAGCTTCGCCTCGCCGAGGCCACGGGCGACGAGAAGTGGCGCACCGACCTGTCGATGCGGACGCAGCAGACAGTGCTGCCGTCCGACCAGGGCTGGCCACGGACGAGCTACGCGGTGCAGGCCCAGCCGGACGGCGCGCACACCCCTGCCCTCATGGTGTTCGAGCAGGGATCGGCCCGGGAGCAGTACAAGCTCTGGGGCTATGTGAGCCTCGTACCGGGCGCGAGCCTGCCGCCCTTCGCGCAGCCTGAGCTGGGCAGCGCGGCCGTGGCGCCGGACGACGGCACGTCGCTGGTCCGGTCGCCGCAGGACGCGCTCGCGGGGTACGCGGAGGCGCTGAGCGAGGACGCGGAGGCGAAGGGCGCTGGAGCGTTCGCCGACGACCGGCTACGGCGGGACCTGCGCACCATCGCGGAGTCGCAGACCGGGGTCGCCGGCTGGGCGGAGACCGAGGGCAGGTACTCCTTCGCCGCGGAGGTCGAGCCGCGCCTCGGCCTGCGTGCGGTGCGTACCGCGGACGGCGGCGCTCTGGTGCTGGGCGGGCTCACGGGTACCCAGACGATCGCGGTCGGCCAGGAGGGTGCCAAGATCAAGACGGATGCGCTCCCGTCCGCGCAGCAGGTCCTGTTCGGCGGCGAGGAGGAGACCAACCGGCTGCGCACCCGGTACCGCGAGCTCGTCGCCCTCTACGTGCCGCCGGCCGGCTCGGCGCACAAGGTCACGCTGGTGGGCTTCCGCCACATCCCGATCGACGTGTCCGGCGAGTAACCACCGCCGAGTCATTAGGATTACCCCATGAGCAGTACGTCCCCTCAGCCCGGGCCCGCCCGGAGCGCCCAGCCCGAGTTCGCGGTGCGCGGCGCCGTCGACCTGTCCGCCCTCAACCGCCCTCAGGCACCACCGCCTGGTGAACCCGGTGGCGCACCCGAAGCCGGCGGCTTCGTGGTGGACGTCAGCGAGGCGAACTTCGAGCAGATGGTTCGCGACTCGTCCACCTATCCGGTGGTGATGCTGGTCTGGATCCCGACCGACCAGGCGAACGCCGAGCTCGGCGCCACGCTGGGCCGCCTTGCCGAGGAGTACGGCGGGCGGTTCGTCCTCGGGCGCGTCGACGCCCAGGCCTCGCCGCAGGTCGCCGCCGCGTTCCAGGTGCAGGGTGTGCCCACCGTCGTCGCGGTGCTGCAGGGCCAGCCCTTGCCGCTGTTCCAGGGTGCCGCCGACGAGCAGCAGATCCGCGGCGTGCTCGACCAGGTCCTGGCCGCCGCCGAGCAGAACGGCGTCACGGGCCGTGCCCCGGGCGCGGTGCCGGCGGCCGACGAGCCGGAGGCCGAGGTCGAGCCGCCGCTGCCGCCCCTGCACCAGGAGGCGTACGACGCGATCGAGCGCGACGACCTGGACGCCGCGGCGAGCGCCTACGCCAAGGCCCTGCGCCAGGATCCCAAGGACTCCGACGCGACCGCCGGGCTGGCGCAGGTGCGCCTCATGCAGCGCACGCGCGACGCCGACCTCGCCACGGTGCGTCAGGCGGCCGCGGACGCGCCGTCCGACGTCGACGCCGCGCTCGCCGTCGCCGACCTGGACATGCTGGGCGGCAAGGTGGACGACGCGTTCGCGCGCCTGCTCGACCTGCTGCCCGACGCCGACGCCGAGGGCAAGGAGAAGCTCCGCGTCCGCCTCCTGGACCTCTTCGAGGTAGCCGGCACGACCGACCCGCGGGTCAGCAAGGCCCGCAAGCGCCTGGCCCTCGGCCTCTACTGATTCCTGGCACCACACTCCCCTTCGAGGCCTAAGCTACTTCGCTTTCAGGCGGTTCAAAGCGAAGTAACTTAGGCCTCGAAGGGGAGCGCGGTCGCCGCTAGCCGGTCGCCGCTAGCTGCCGTCGGCCGGGACCAGGATCAGGGCGGCCAGCGGTGGGACCCGGACGACCGCCGACCACGCGCGGCCGTGGTGCGGTACCTGTTCGGCCTGCACACGGCCCATGTTTCCGACGCCGGAGCCGCCGTAGACGTTCGCGTCGGTGTTCAGCGCCTCCCGCCACACGGAGGCGACGGTCGGCTCGGCGGTGGTGTTTCGGGTATCGACAGGCTCGGCCAGCGGTGGGGCAGGCTCGACCAGCGGCAGCGTCGGCAGCGGCAGCCGGTACCCCTCGTGCGGCACGCCCGCGAAGTTCACGACCACCACGACCGGGTCGCCCGAGCGTGACCGGCGCACGTACGCCAGCACGTTGTGGTCCGCGTCGTCGGCCTCGAGCCACTCGAATCCCGCGGGGTCGAAGTCGAGCTCCCACAGGGCCGGCGTCGCCCGGTAGAGCGCGTTCAGGTCCCGGACCAGGTGCTGGACACCGGCGTGCCCGCCGTCGCCGAGCAGGTGCCAGGGCAGCCCGTCCGACTCGGACCACTCGGACTCCTGCGCGAACTCGCACCCCATGAACAGCAGCTGCTTGCCCGGGTGGGTCCACTGGTAGGCGAGGAAGGACCGCACGCCCGCGAGCTGCTGCCACCGGTCGCCCGGCATCTTCCGCAGCAGCGAGCCCTTGCCGTGCACCACCTCGTCGTGGCTGATCGGCAGCACGAACTGCTCGGTGAACGCGTACACGAGCGAGAACGTGAGCTCGCCGTGGTGGTAGCGCCGGTTGTACGGGTCCTCCGCGAGGTAGCGGAGGGAGTCGTTCATCCAGCCCATGTTCCACTTCAGGCCGAAGCCCAGCCCCCCGCTCGACGTCGGGCCGGTGACCCGGGGGAACGCCGTGGACTCCTCGGCGATCATCATGACGCCGGGGGTACGGCGGTACGCGGTGGCGTTCGCCTCCTGGAGGAACGCGATGGCCTCGAGGTTCTCCCGCCCGCCGTGCACGTTGGGCGTCCACTCCCCGTCCTTGCGGGAGTAGTCCAGGTAGAGCATGGAGGCGACGGCGTCGACCCGCAGCGCGTCGACGTGGAACTCCTCGAACCAGTAGGTCGCGTTCGCCACCAGGAAGTTGCGCACCTCGCGCCGGCCGAAGTCGAAGATCAGCGTGCCCCAGTCCTGCTGCTCCCCGCGCCGGGGGTCGGGGTGCTCGTACAGCGGCGCGCCGTCGAAGCGGGCCAGCGCGAACTCGTCGCGCGGGAAGTGCGCGGGCACCCAGTCGAGGATGATCCCGATCCCGGCCTGATGAAGCCGGTCCACCAGGTGCCGGAAGTCGTCGGGTGAGCCGAACCGCGCGGTCGGTGCGTAGTAGCTGGTGACCTGGTAGCCCCACGACCCGCCGTACGGGTGCTCAGCGACGGGCATCAGCTCGACGTGCGTGAACCCCTGCTCGGTGACGTACGCCGTCAGCTGCTCCGCGAGCTCGCGGTAGCCGAGGCCCGGCCGCCACGAGCCCAGGTGCACCTCGTAGACACTCAGCGGCGCGGAGTGCGGGTCGGTGGCCGTCCGGGCGGTGAGCCACGCCTCGTCGTGCCACTCGTGGACCGAGTCCGTCACGACGCTCGCCGTCGCGGGCGGCTCCTCCGTCGCCTTGGCGAGGGGGTCGGCCTTGGCCCGCCAGACGCCGTCGGCCCCCAGGATCTCGTACTTGTACCGCAGGCCCGGGCCGACCTCCGGGACGTAGAGCTCCCAGACGCCGGTGGAACCGAGCGACCGCATGGGGTGCGTGCCGCCCCAGCCGTTGTGATCGCCCACGAGCCGCACGCCGCGGGCGTTCGGTGCCCACACGGCGAAGGCGACGCCCGTGATGTCACCGGTAGCGCTCGGATACCGGAGGAGGTTGGCACCGAGCACCTGCCAGAGCTGCTCGTGCCGACCCTCGCCGATCAGGTGCAGGTCGACCTCGCCCAGCGTGGGCAGGAACCGGTACGGGTCGTCGGAGGTCCAGGCGTGGGTGCCCGACCGGGTGCGGATGCGGTAGTCGGGCGCGTGCCGGGACCCGTCGGGGCCCTCGGTGGCCGGCACGACGGCGGCCCACACCCCCGCGCCCTGGTGGGTCGCGCTCACCTCGCCGTCCGAGGTGGTCACCACCACCACCTCGTCGGCGAGCGGGCGCAGGGCGCGCACCACGGTCCAGGGCCCGTCGAGCAGATGGGGGCCGAGCACGGTGTGCGGATCATGGTGGGTTCCGGACGCGATAGCTGTCAGGACCTCGAGGTCGACGTCGGGCAGGTCTGCCATGGGTTCACCTTTCCATGGGGGGCAGGTGACGTGCGACACGTCGGGGGTAGCGGTCACGAGCCGAGCACGCGCTCCACTGCGGTCAGCGGGATGTGCATCCACGCGGGACGGTGCCGGAACTCGTAGACCACCTCGTAGAGCGCCTTGTCCACGACGAGCGCGCGCAGGAGCAGCTCGGCGGTGGCGACGTCGAGCTCGCTGCCCGACGCCGCGGCCCCCGCCACAGCGTGCACGGTGCCCTCGTGCGCGTCTGCGCTGGCCTGGCGGTACCCCTCTGTGCCTTCTGGTCGGGGCACCGCTGCGCTCCGTTCCGGGCGAGTGCCTCGTTCCTCGGCCCGCACCCTCCACTGCGCTTCGCGGTACCCCTCGAGGAAGCTGATCTGGGCGTGCGCGGCCCAGTGCGGATCGGTGGCCTGCCCGACGGCTGCCGCGTAGTCCAGCGAGCGGAGCAGCCCGGCGACGTCGCGCAGCGGCAGGTCGGGCGCCGCGCGCTCGGCCACGGGACGCTGCGGCTCGCCCTCGAAGTCGAGGATCTTCCAGCCGCTGGGCGAGTACAGGGCCTGGCCGAGGTGCAGGTCACCGTGGATCGGCTGCAGCGGCACCACGTCGCCCGTGCGCTCGGCGACCGCGGTGAGGCGCGCGCTCACGGCGTCGTAGAGGCCGGTGACCCCGGCGCGCTGCGGCGCCAGGTCCGGGACGTCGGCGAAGGCCTCGGCGGCGCGGCGGCGCAGCACTCCCATGAAGCGGGCCGGCTCGAGCGCAGGGCCGGCACCCAGCGCCTGGCGCAGTGCCGCGTGCAGGTGAGCGACGGCGGCGCCGAGCTCGGCGGCCCGCTCGCCGAAGTCCTCGTCGCGCTCGGCGTACGCGCAGGCCAGCTCGAACCCGTCGGTGGCGTCGGCGACGAGCTCGGACAGCACGGCGAGGTGGGCGACGGGCCCGCCGGTCTCGCCCCACGAGGAGTCCTCGGTGCGCGGTGGGACCTCGCGGGGCTCCCTGGGGTCTGCCACGGCCTCGGGGGCAGGCAGCTCGACGGCGCCAAGGAAGCGAGGGACGCCCGCCCAGCCGGCCTGGGTCAGAGCCGCCGGGATCACGACGTCTGGGTGCGGCCCCAGCGCTACGGTCCGCAGGATCTTCAGCATCCCGCCCTGCCCGGTGCCGTGGGTCATGGCCGGGAGCACCACCGAGGTGTTCGACTGCTCACCGGTGATCCGCCCCGCTCCGGCCAGCTTGTCGCAGACCTCCGGTCCGCCGGCATCGGGGAGCGCGGTGGCGAGGTAGGCGTGCCAGGCGGCGGGATGGGTACCGCCGTCGTGCACGGTGACGGTGCCCGACGCCGTCGACACGGTGCCGATCAGGCCGGCGGCCTCCGTGTCGGTGGTGTCGGCCGTCGGCTCGGCGGTCGGGGTCAGCACCAGCGGCACCTGGATGACCAGTGAATCGGAGCCGGCGGCCAGGCCGGGGCCGTGCAGCCGTAGGAGCGCGACGACGACGTCGGCCACGCCGGGGAACGTGACGGTGAGCCACGGCTCGTGCGTCACGCCCTCCGTGGGCACCGGGTACCAGCGCTGCTCGGGCAGCCACGCGTCCAGCAGCCGCAGCACCTCGGGGGTGAGGTGCGCGGCGCCGGGGGAGACGTGGACCTGTCGCGCCGGGCTCACGTCCCTCGTGCCTGCCCGGCCGAGCCGGCCGCCACTGCCCGTGCGGGCGGGGCCAGGACCAGCCAGTAGAAGTCCCGCGCACCCCACGTCATGGTGAGGATCCCGTCCTCACCGACGCTCGGGAACCCGGCCCCGCCGAACACGTCGGTGAGCGTCCAGCCGGCGTAGCCGGGGAGCTTGATCGTGGAGGACCGTGCCGTGGCCGAGAGGTTCGCGGCCACCAGCAGCGTCTCCTCGGCCGCGGTGCGGGTGAACGCGATGACCGACTCGTCGTTGCAGTCGAGCGCCGTGAAGTCGCCGGTGCCGAACGCGGGGTGCAGCCGCCGGAACGCGAGCATGTTGTGCGTCCAGTGCAGCAGCGACGTGGGCTGTGCGAGCTGTGCCTCCACGTTGGTGTGCTGGTAGTGGTGCACCAGGGACTGCACGAGCGGCAGGTAGAGCTTGCCGGGGTCCGCGGTCGAGAAGCCTGCGTTGCGGTCCGGCGTCCACTGCATGGGCGTGCGCACGGCATCGCGGTCGGGCAGCCAGATGTTGTCGCCCATGCCGATCTCGTCGCCGTAGTACAGGCACGGCGTGCCCGGCAGCGAGAGCAGCAGCGCGTTGGCCAGCTCGATCTCCTTGCGGGCGTTGTCCAGGAGGGGGGCGAGCCGCCGGCGGATCCCCACGTTGGCCCGCATCCGGGGGTCGGGGGCGTACCAGCCGTACATGCTGGCGCGCTCCTCCGTCGACACCATCTCGAGCGTGAGCTCGTCATGGTTGCGCAGGAACGTGCTCCACTGCCCGCCGGCCGGGATGGCCGGGGTGTCGGCGAGGATCTCCAGGAGCTGGCGCGCCCGCTGGTCGCGGATCGCGTAGAAGATGCGCGGCATCACGGGGAAGTGGAAGCACATGTGGCACTCGGGCTCGTCCTCGGTGCCGAAGTACTCGACCACCTCCGCCGGCCACTGGTTGGCCTCGGCCAGCATGATGCGGCCCGGGAACTCTGCGTCGAGCATCCGCCGCACCTTGCGCAGGAAGCCGTGCGTCTCGGGCAGGTTCTCGCAGTTGGTGCCCTCGGCCTCGAACAGGTACGGCACGGCGTCGAGCCGGAAGCCGTCCACGCCGAGCTGCAGCCAGAACCGTGCGACGTCGAGCATCGCCTCGACGACCCGCGGGTTCTCGAAGTTGAGGTCCGGCTGGTGGTTGAAGAACCGGTGCCAGAAGTACTGCCGCCGCACCGGGTCGAACGTCCAGTTCGACGTCTCCGTGTCCACGAAGATGATGCGCGCGCCCTCGTAGCGCGTGGGGTCGTCGCTCCACACGTAGAAGTCGCCGTACGGGCCGTCCGGGTCGGCGCGCGAGGCCTGGAACCACGGGTGGGCGTCGCTGGTGTGGTTCATGACCAGGTCGATCACCACGCGGATGCCCCGCTCGTGGGCCGCGGCGACCAGCGCGCTGAAGTCGGACATGGTCCCGTACTGCGGCGAGATCGCGGTGAAGTCCGCGACGTCGTACCCGCCGTCGCGCAGCGGCGACGGGAAGAACGGTGGCAACCACAGGCAGTCGACGCCGAGCCACTCCAGGTAGTCGAGCCGTTCCGTCAGACCGACCAGGTCGCCCGACCCGCCGTCGGCCGAGTCGGAGAACGACCGGATCATGACCTCGTAGAAGACCGCCTTCTTGTACCACTCGGGGTCGTGCGACAGGCCCTTGCGCCGGGCATCGAGGCGCGGCTGCCGCCGCGGCGGCAGCGCCTGGACGGGAACGGGCACCGACGGCGGGTTCGGCATGCTGGGCCGCTCGGGCTGCGCGCCACCGGCCTGCTCGGGATAACCCTCCGGCGGCCCGACGGCGGGACCACCCGGTCCGAACGTCGTCATGCCGGACCCACCGAGAGGACGTGTGCCACGCGGACCTCCGGGTCGAGCCGGACCCAGGGATGTGCTCCCCAGCCGTAGGTCTCGCCGGACAACAGGTCGTGTGCCACGAAGAACGGGGCGTTCTCGTCGCCCTCAGGAGCGCTGAGGCCGAGGGCGTTAAGGTTCAGGTCCACTACAGACTCCTGTGCGTTCCGGGGGTCCAGGTTCAGCACGACCACGACCACGTCGTCGTGCCGCGGGGCACGACGATCGTTGCCCCCTGCACTCATGGTGCGGCCCCGAGGCTTCGCTGTCGCGTCCGGCAGGTGATCAGCAGGGATCCGGCGGGAGAACGCGACAACCCGGTCGTTGGTCGTGGGATGGACCGTCAGGTTCCGGAGCTGCGTCAGGGCGGGGTGCGCGCGGCGTATCTCGTTCAGCTTCCCCAGCAGCAGCGCGATCCCGTACTCGTCGGCCGTCGCCCAGTCCCGGGGCCGGTACTCGTACTTCTCGTTGTCGATCTGCTCCTCGGCGCCGGGTCGGGGAGTGCTCTCCACGAGCTCGTAGCCCGAGTAGATGCCCCACGTCGGCGAACCGGTGGCCGCCAGCACCGCCCGCACGGCGAACGCCGCGACGCCGCCGTCGGTCAGGTAGGGCGGCAGGATGTCGTGCGTGGTGGGCCAGAAGGACGGGCGCAGCACGGCGCCCTGGGGTCCGCTCACCTCGGTCAGGTACTCCGTGACCTCCTCCTTGGTGTTGCGCCAGGTGAAGTACGTGTACGACTGGTGGAAACCGATCCGCGCCAGCGTCTGCATCATCGCCGGCTTGGTGAACGCCTCCGAGAGGAAGACGACCTCCGGGTTGGTCGCGTACACCTCCGCGAGCAGCCACTCCCAGAAGTCCAGGGGCTTGGTGTGCGGGTTGTCGACACGGAACAGCGTGACGCCCCGGTCGATCCAGGTGCGGATCACGTCCAGCACCGCCACGTACAGGCCCTCAGGGTCGGTGTCGAAGCTGAGTGGGTAGATGTCCTGGTACTTCTTGGGCGGGTTCTCCGCGTAGGCGATGGACCCGTCAGCGCGCACCACGAACCACTCAGGGTGCTCGGTGACCCAGGGGTGGTCGGGGGAGCACTGCAGCGCGATGTCGAGCGCCACCTCCAGACGCTTCGCCCGTGCCGCGGCGACGAAGGCCCGGAAGTCGGCCTCGGTGCCCAGGTCCGGATGGATCGCGTCGTGCCCGCCGTCCGCCGACCCGATCGCGTACGGGCTGCCCGGGTCGCCCGGCTGCGCCTCGAGCGTGTTGTTGCGCCCCTTGCGGAACGTCGTGCCGATGGGGGAGACCGGCGTCAGGTAGACGACGTCGAAACCCATCGCCGCGATGCCCGGCAGCCGCTTCGCCGCCGTCGCGAACGTGCCCGACACCCACGTGCCGTCCTTCTTCTGGTACGCCCCCTCCGAGCGGGGGAACATCTCGTACCAGGCCCCGGCCAGCGCCAGCCGCCGCGACACCCGCAGCGGGTACGTGTCCGACGCCGAGACCAGCTCGCGGAAGGGTGCACGGCGCAGGGCCTCGACCACCTCCGGCCCCGTCGCCGCCGCGAACCGCGCCTCGGCGGGCCGGGTGGCGTCGGCCAGGGCGCGGGCCGCCGCTCCGAGCGCCCGTGCGTCGCGCTGCCGATGGCCCTTGGCGACCAGCGCGTCGGCGGGGACCCGCCGCCGCATCCGCTCGAACAGGCGCACACCCTCGGCGAGCATGAGGTCGGTGTCGATACCCGCACCGATCTTGATCCCGGCGTCGTGCACCCACGTCGCGTAGGGGTCGGACCAGCCCTCGACCCGGAACGACCAGTCACCCTCGGCGTCAGGCTGCAGAAAACCGCGGAAACGGTCCAGGCCAGGGGAGATGTCGGTCATCGGCGCCCATGCGTGGTCCGAGCCGTCCGGGGCGACGAGCACGGCCGTCGCGGAGACGGCGTCGTGCCCCTCGCGGAAGACCGTGGCGTCGATCGGCACCACCTCGCCCACGGCGGCCTTCGCCGGCCACCGGCCGCCCTCGACGACGGGCGCGACCTCGAGAACGGGGATGCGGCCGATCCGGCCGGATGTCGTGTGCTGGCTCACCCGGACCACGCTATCGACCGGTCAGGGTGACTCGCGCGGCGGGCGCGCCGAGCCAGAGAAAGTGTCGCGTCGGGTGCCCAGTGGGAGGTGTGCTCGACCCGACATGTGCGTAGTGTTCTGCCGGTGAGAGCGATCCGCAGATTCACCGTCCGCACGGTCCTCCCCGAGCAGCTCGCGGCGCTCGACGAGCTGGCCCAGAACCTTCGCTGGTCCTGGCACGCGCCGACGCGCGAGCTGTTCGCGAGCATCGACCCGGAGCTCTGGTCAGACGTCCGTGGCGACCCCGTAGCACTGCTCGCGGCGCTGGGCTCCGACCGCCTCGCGGCGCTCGCGGCCTCCGACGAGTTCACGGGCCGCGTGCGTGCCGCGTCGGACGACCTGCACCACTACCTGCGGGACCCGCAGTGGTACCAGGGCCGGACGACGGCGTCGGGCGGCGCGCTGCCCCGCGCGATCGCCTACTTCTCGCCGGAGTTCGGTATCACCTCGGTGCTGCCGCAGTACTCGGGTGGTCTCGGCATCCTCGCCGGCGACCACCTGAAGAGCGCCTCCGACATGGGCGTGCCCATCGTCGGAGTGGGCCTGCTCTACGGCGCCGGCTACTTTCGGCAGTCGCTCACCCGCGACGCCTGGCAGGTGGAGACCTACCCCCTGCTCGACCCGGACGGCCTGCCGCTCGCGGTCCTGCGCGAGGAGGACGGCACACCCGCCGTCATCTCGCTCGACCTGCCCGGCGGACGCACGCTGCACGCGCACGTCTGGGTGGCCGCCGTCGGCCGCGTACCGCTGCTGCTGCTCGACTCGAACGTGCAGGAGAACGACGAGACCGCCCGCAAGGTGACCGACCGGCTCTACGGCGGCGGCGGGGAGCACCGCCTGCAGCAGGAGCTGCTGCTCGGCGTCGGCGGCGTGCGGGCGCTGCGCGCCTGGTCCCGCCTCACCGGCGCGCCGGAGCCCGAGGTCTACCACACCAACGAGGGTCATGCGGGCTTCCTCGGCGTGGAGCGCATCCGTGAGCTCGTCGGGTCGGGCCTCAGCGTCGGCGAGGCGCACGAGGCAGTGCGCGCCGCCACGGTCTTCACCACCCATACGCCTGTCCCCGCCGGCATCGACCGGTTCCCGAAGGACCTGGTCAGCGCATACTTCGGTGGCGAGAACGCGATGAACGGCGTGCCGCTGGAGAGCGTGCTCACGCTCGGCTCGGAGGACTACGACGGTGGCGACCCCACGGTGTTCAACATGGCCGTGATGGGCCTGCGGCTCGGGGGCCGGGCGAACGGTGTCTCGCTGCTGCACGGTCAGGTCTCGCGAGAGATGTTCGAGGGCCTGTGGCCCGGCTTCGACGCGCGCGAGGTGCCGATCTCGTCGATCACCAACGGCGTGCACTCGCCCACCTGGGTCGCTCCGCGGCTGGCCGCCGTCGAGCTGGAGCGGATGGGGCTGGACCAGATCACGGCGCCCGAGGCGTCGTCGGGCTGGCTGGACCCAGGCAACGTGTCCGACGCCGAGCTGTGGGCCCTGCGCGGAGAGATGCGCGGCGAGCTCGTGGCCGAGGCGCGGCGCCGGGTGCGCAAGTCCTGGCGCGAGCGCGGCGCGTCCCCGGCCGAGCTCGGCTGGGTCGACGACGTCCTGTCGCCCGACGTGCTCACCATCGGCTTCGCCCGGCGGGTGCCCACCTACAAGCGGCTCACGCTCATGCTGCGCGACCAGGACCGCCTCAAGGCGCTCCTGCTGCACCCCGAGCGTCCGGTGCAGCTGATCGTGGCGGGCAAGTCCCACCCTGCCGACGACTCGGGCAAGCGGCTCATCCAGCAGCTGGTCCGGTTCGCCGACGACGCCGAGGTGCGCCACCGCATCGTGTTCCTGCCGAACTACGACATCGGCATGGCGCAGTCCCTGTACCCGGGCTGCGACGTCTGGTTGAACAACCCGCTGCGCCCGCTGGAGGCGTCCGGGACCTCCGGGATGAAGAGCGCGCTCAACGGCGGCCTGAACCTCTCGATCGAGGACGGCTGGTGGGCCGAGTGGTACGACGGCGAGAACGGCTGGGGCATCCCGACGGCCGACGGCGTCGAGGACGCCGACCGCCGCGACGATCTGGAGGCCGCGGCGCTGTACGACCTGGTGGAGTCCCAGGTGGCGCCAGCGTTCTACGACCGGTCCGCGGACGGAGTCCCCGGCCGGTGGCTCGAGATGGTGCGGCACACGCTGGCCACGCTCGGCCCGAAGGTCCAGGCCACGCGCATGGTCTCGGAGTACGTCCACGGGCTGTACGCGCCGGCTGCCGAGGCCGGTCGGGTGCTCCTGGCCGACGGGTTCGCCGCGGCGAAGGACCTGGCAGGCTGGAAGGCCCACGTGCGGAGCTCCTGGTCCCAGGTGCGCGTGGACCACGTGGAGTCTGCCGGCATCGGTGAGGCGGTCCAGGTCGGCGACCGGCTCACGGTACGGGCCTACGTCTCGCTCGGGGACCTTTCACCCGACGACATCGACGTGCAGGTGGTGCACGGCCGCGTCACGGAGGCCGACGTCATCGAGGAGTTCGCCGCCGAGTCGCTCGCGCTCACCGAGTCGTACGAGGCGGGGCGGCACGCGTTCGGCGGGGAGGTCGACCTGGACACGTCCGGACCGTTCGGCTACACCGTCCGGATCGTGCCGAAGCACCTGCACCTGGCGAGCGTCGCGGAGCTGGGCCTGGTGGCGAACGCCTGACCGCGGTCCGCGGGCTGCGGTGTCGAACCGCACGTTGTGTGTCGTTGGACGGCGTTTCGGGTGCCGAACCGCAAGTTGTCTGTGTAGCCGTACGCCGAACCGCAACAGAGCCGTCAATCAGGGCCCGGATGGACGTCCAGCGTTCGGTTCGGCGGCCCGGTCCGTGGCTAACTTGCGGTTCGGCGGCCGGCAGCATGCACACGTTGCGGTTCGACGGGGGTCCGATGCCCGTTGCGCGTGGCCAGCTTGCGGTTCGGCCCCTGACGTCCGCCCGCCACGGCGTGCTCGAAGTCGGTCTGATCCTGGCCCGATTAGGCGAACTGCCCCTCGGGTAGGGAGAGTGGCCCTCATGAAGATCAACGTGGACCGCGACGCCTGCTGCGGCGCCGGTCAGTGCGCACTGCTCGCACCGGACGTGTTCAGCCAGGACGACGACGACCGGGTCATCCTGCTCGACGAGCGACCGGGCCCCGAGCACGACTTCGCGGTGCAGGAAGCAGTGAGCATGTGCCCGACCGGCGTCATCTGGGTGGACCAGAACGCCTGACGGGCCTCGGGGGGATCGGCTTGGCGGTCTCGATCTCGGCGGCCGCGACGGAGACGTCCTGCGGCTCGCCGCGGCCGGGGGCCGGGTCGGTACGCAGGTGCAGGCCGGCGTCGGACACCTCCACGACGAAACCGATCAGGTCCGTCCAGCGGTACGCCGTGCCGCCGTCGGACACGACGGGGCCGGCGGGCGCGAGCCTGCGCCGGACCACCACCCGGGTTCCGGGCCGGAGGGCGCGCCAGCCGCCCGCCGGGACCGGCGGTGTAGCGAACGTCACGTCGATTCTCCTTCCGCTGCGTGAGACCGGTGGGGATCTGACGGTCTTCCGGGAGATACTAGGATCGCGCCGCCGGGCCCGTCCCGCGGTTCGCATTGCATGACCCCCCAGTCCGGACGTGGAAGGACACCCTCGAAGTGACCTACGTGATCGCTCAGCCGTGCGTCGACCTCAAGGACAAGGCGTGCATCGAGGAGTGTCCCGTGGACTGCATCTACGAGGGCAGCCGCTCCCTGTACATCCACCCGGACGAGTGCGTGGACTGCGGCGCGTGCGAGCCGGTCTGCCCGGTCGAGGCCATCTACTACGAGGACGACGTCCCCGATGAGTGGAAGGACTACTACCGCGCGAACGTCGAGTTCTTCGACGACCTCGGCTCGCCCGGCGGTGCTGCGAAGATGGGCATCATCGAGAAGGACGACCCGATGATCGCGGCCCTCCCGCCCCAGGCCTGACGGCCCGCCGGCATGGGCCTGCACGACCTCTCCGACCTGCCCTACCCGTGGGACTCGATCGCCGGCATCACGGCGGTCGCCAAGGCCTGTCCGGGTGGGCTGGTCGACCTCTCCATGGGCACGCCCGTGGACCCGACGCCCGAGGTCGTGCGGCATGCGCTCGAAGCGGCGTCGAATGCGCCGGGGTACCCGATGACGGTGGGCACGCCCGCGCTGCGCCAGGCGGTCGCCGACTGGTTCGCCCGGCGCCGGGGCGTGCCCGACCTCGATCCGGCCGCCGTGGTGCCGACGATCGGCTCCAAGGAGCTGGTCGGCCTGCTGCCCTCGCTGCTGCACCTCGGCCCGGGCGATGTCGTGGTGCATCCGGCCGTCGCCTACCCGACGTACGTGGCGGGCATCCGCGCGGCCGGCGCCACGCCGCTCGCGACGGACGACGTCGCCGACTGGGCGGGGCGGGACGACGTCAGGATGGTCTGGGTGAACAGCCCGGGCAACCCCACCGGCCGGGTGCTCGACGTCGACGCGCTGCGCTCGGTGGTGGAGGCGGCCCGTGCCATCGGTGCCGTCGTCGTCTCCGACGAGTGCTATGCCGAGCTGGCCTGGGATGCCCCATGGGTCGACGAAGGGGTCCCCTCGATTCTTGACCCTCGCGTGTGTGATAGTTCCCACGCAGGGCTGCTGGCGGCGTACTCACTGTCGAAGCAGTCCAGCATCGCCGGCTACCGCGCGGCGTTCCTGGCGGGCGACGCCGCGGTGATCGCCGAGCTCACGCAGATCCGCAAGCACCTGGGCCTCATCGTGCCGGCGCCGGTGCAGGCCGCGATGACCGCCGCCCTGTCCGACGACGAGCACGTCGCCGCGCAGCGCGAGGTCTACGGGGCCCGGCGTCGGTCACTCGCGGCCGCGATAGCCGCCGCGGGGCTCGTCGTGGAGGAGTCAGGAGCCGGTCTGTACCTGTGGGTCGCCGCTCCGGACGGCCGTTCCGGCCTGCAGGTTGCAGAATGGTTCGCGGCCCGCGGCATCCTGACCGCGCCCGGGCATCTGTACGGCGACGACAAGCACACGCGAGTGGCACTGACCTCCACTGACGTGCAGATTGCCGACGCTGTGTCACGCCTCACAGAGGCTTGACCGACGGATTGGAAAAACAAGAGCTGGGCGCGATACTGTCGTGCCCCAGGTCGACGCTGCCCGACTGTTTTCTTCAGCAGCTTTCTTCAGCAGCGTCCCTCGTGCGCCATTCAGGAAGGAAGACATGACCTCCACACCGGTGGACGGCTCGAGCCGCGTCGAGCTCGCCGTCAACGGAACCTCTCACACCCTGCCTGTCGTTGCCGCGAGCGAGGGCAATGACGGCATCGTCGTGTCGTCGCTGCTCAAGGACACCGGCCTGGTCACGGTTGACCCGGGCTTCATGAACACGGCGTCGTGCGAGTCCGCGATCACGTATATCGACGGCGATGCCGGCATCCTGCGTTACCGCGGGTACCCGATCGACCAGCTTGCCTCCGGCTCGGGCTTTCTCGAGGTGTCCTACCTCCTCATCTACGGGGAGCTACCGAGCCCCGCGGAGCTCGACGCGTTCACCGAGCGGGTCAACCGCCACACCCTCGTGCACGAGGACTTCCGCACGTTCATGGGTACCTTCCCCCGGAACGCGCACCCGATGGCCGTGCTCGCGTCCGCGGTGAACGCGCTCTCCACGTTCTACCCGGAGTCGCTCGACCCGGCGGACGACGAGCAGGTCGACCTGGCCACCGTGCTGCTGCTCGCCAAGACGCGGACCATAACGTCCTACCTGCACCGACGCCGCGTGGGCGAACCGCTGCTGTACCCGGACTACTCGCGCGGGTACGTCGAGGACTTCCTGCGGATGACGTTCGCGACGCCGTACGAGGCCTACGAGGCCGACCCGATGATCGTCGACGCCCTCGAGAAGCTGCTCGTGCTCCACGCGGACCACGAGCAGAACTGCTCCACGTCCACGGTGCGCGTCGTCGGCTCGTCCAACGCGACGCTGTACGCCTCGGTCGCCGCGGGCGTGAACGCCCTGTCCGGCCCCGCGCACGGCGGCGCCAACGAGGCGGTCCTGTCCATGCTCGAGAAGATTCGCTCGGGCGGCGAGACCGTCGAGACCTTTATGGAAAAGGTCAAGAACAAGCAGGACGGCGTGCGCCTGATGGGCTTCGGCCACCGCGTGTACAAATCCTACGACCCGCGCGCCGCGATCGTGAAGAAGTCGGCCGACGAGGTGCTCGACAAGCTCGGCGCCAAGGACGAGCTGCTCGACATCGCGCGCGGTCTCGAGGAGATCGCCCTCTCGGACGACTACTTCGTGGAGCGGAAGCTCTACCCGAACGTCGACTTCTACACGGGCCTCATCTACAAGGCCATGGGCTTCGAGCCGGCCATGTTCACGCCGCTGTTCGCGCTGGGCCGCATGCCCGGTTGGATCGCCCAGTGGCGCGAGATGATCAAGGACCCGCAGACGAAGATCGGCCGCCCGCGCCAGGTCTACACCGGTGCCACCGAGCGCCCGTACGTCCCGGGCTCCAGGCGCTGATCCTGTCAGCTGTCGCTAGTCGCCGCCGGTGCGCTCTACCCAGGGATCGGGCCCAGAACTGACGTCGGTTCTGGGGGCCCTACCACGGGAGTAGGGGGGCGGGGGGGGGGGTCGAGTGGCCGGTGGTTTGTGGGGGGGGGGGTGTTTTTTTTTTTATTTTG
>NZ_JBEZZF010000021.1:0-82107 GCF_040639055.1 Promicromonospora sp. NPDC023987
TACCGCTCCGCGAGCCGGTCGGGGGGGGGGCGCGGGGCGGCCCCCCCCGCCGCCGCCCCGGGGGCCCCCGACGACTGGGGCCACGGCCACGTCCACGACGGGTCCCCGCACGGCGGCTTCTATACCCGGACCGAGGTGCGCCGCATCGTCGCTCACGCCGCCGAACGCCACATCACTGTCGTTCCCGAGATCGAGCTACCCGGTCACGCGCAGGCGGCGATCGCGGCGTACCCGTGGCTCGGCGCCGGCCGGCCGGACCTCCCGGTGGCGACCCGGTGGGGGATCTCACCGCACCTCCTCGCCCCGTCCGAGGAGGTGCTCGCCTTCCTCGGCGACGTGTTCGGCGAGGTCGCGGACCAGTTCCCGGCCCCGTACGTGCACGTGGGTGGCGATGAGTGCCCACCGGACGCATGGGCCGTGCACTCCCGCGCCCGGATGCGCGTGCTGGGTGCCTCGAAGCCCGACGATCTGCGCGGCTGGTTCATCGACCAGGTGGCCGAACGCCTCGACGGCCTCGGCCGCACCCCGCTGTACTGGTACGACGGTGCGCCGCGGTCGCGCGACGCGATAGCGGTCGCCTGGCAGGGCGGCGACGGAGGCCTCTCCGCGGCGCACGCGGGGGCGACGGTGATCAGGGCGCCGCACACCCAGACCTACCTCGACTACCGCCCCAGCGCGGACTCCCGGCGGGGTACCGGCCTCGTGCTCGACCTCGACACCGCCCACCGGTTCCAGGTGGTGCCCCCCGGCGCCGACTCGACCGTGGCCGACCGGTTCCTCGGCGGGCAGGCGCAGCTCTGGACCGAGTACGCGCCCGACCGTGAGACCCGCGACGCGCTGCTGCTGCCACGGCTGCCCGCCGTCGCCGACGCGCTGTGGCGAGGGCAGGACCCGGCGCGCGCCGACGCCTTCGCGATGGCGCTGGCACCGCTCACCGCCGCGCTGACCGCAGCAGGATTTGGCTCCCATGAAGGACCTGACCCAGACGAAGGAGGAGCAGATGCTCACCCCGGCCCAGCTCGATGATCGGCTGACCGCGCCACGCCCCGCGCTCGTCGAAGACCTTTCCCGTCTCGACGGCGACCTCCTCGTGATCGGCGCCGGCGGAAAGCTCGGTCCGAGCCTCGTCCGCCTGGCCGTCAGGGCACTCGAGGCGGCGGGGTCCGACTCGCGCGTGCTGGCCGTCTCGCGGTTCGCCACCGCGGAGGCGCGGGCCGCGGCCGAGGCCACGGGGGCAGTGGTGATCCCCGCCGACGTCACCGACGACGGGCAGCTGACCGGACTCCCGGAGGCCGCGAACGTGGTGTTCCTCGTCGGTGCGAAGTTCGGCAGCTCCGGTCAGGAGGCCGCGACCTGGGCGACCAACACCTATCTTCCCGGCCGCGTCGCCCAGCGGTACGCGGGCTCCCGCCTCGTCGGGCTGTCGACCGGCAACGTCTACCCGTTCACGCCCGTCGCGTCGGGCGGGGCGACCGAGGCCACCGCCCCACAACCGGTCGGTGACTACGCGATGTCATGTCTCGGCCGCGAACGGATCCTGACCCACGTGTCCGAGGCCACGTCGACCCCCACGGCGCTCATCCGGCTGAACTACGCGGTCGAGATGCGCTACGGCGTGCTCGTCGACCTGGCCCGCATGATCAGGTCGGGCCAGCCGGTCGACGTGACCATGGGCGCCGCGAACGTGGTGTGGCAGGGATACGCCAACGAGGTCATCCTGCGCTCGCTGCTGCACGCCTCGGTCCCGCCCTTCGTGCTCAACCTCACGGGGCCCGAGACCATATCGATCCGGCGCACCGCCGAGCGCCTCGCCGAACGGATGCACCTGCCCGTGGAGTTCACGGGTGCGGAGTCGCCGACGGCGCTGCTCTCGGACGCGAGCCGGTGCCACGGCCTGTTCGGCTATCCCGACACCACGTTGGACGAGCTCGTCGACCTCACCGCCGAGTGGGTGCTCGCCGGCGGGACGGTGCACGAGAAGCCCACCAAGTTCCAGCAGCGAGACGGGAAGTTCTGATGTCCGACGCCATCACCAGGTTCCGCGACGGCGGAGTCATCCCGGCGCACCCACTCGCGCTCGACGCCGGTCGCCGCCTCGACGAACGACGCCAACGTGCGCTGTCCCGCTACTACATCGAGTCCGGGTCGCTCGGCCTCGCCGTCGGCGTGCACACCACCCAGTTCGAGCTGCACAGCACGCACCGCGACCTGTTCGCGCCGGTGCTCGCGCTCGCGGCCGACACGGCGGCCGAGTACGGCGCCGGCGCGCCGCTGCTCGTCGCCGGCGTGGCGGGCGGCGTCGAGCAGGCCGTGACGGAGGCGCGGATCGCCGCCGAGGCCGGGTACGACTTCGTGCTGCTCACCCCGTACGGAGCGACGGACGCCACGGACGACGAGCTCGTCGAACGCGCCGTGCGCGTCGCCGAGGTGCTGCCGGTCATCGGCTTCTACCTCCAGGCAGCCATCGGAGGACGACGTCTCGGCGCCGGCTTCTGGCGCCGCTTCGCGGAGGTCCCGGGCGTCATCGGCGTGAAGATCGCGCCGTTCGACCGGTACGCGACCCTCGAGGTCGCTCGAGGGGTCGCGGCGAGTGGCCGGAGCGACGTCGCGCTGTACACGGGCAACGACGACAGCATCGTCGTGGACCTGATGAGCCGGCTCCCGGGACGCGGCCCCGACGAGTCGCCCGTCGCGCTACCGATCGTCGGCGGACTGCTCGGACAGTGGGCCGTCTGGACCCGGCAGGCCGTGTCCGTACACGCCCGAGCTCGCCGCGCGCAGGCAGGCGATCATGCCGAGCGTGGCGATCTCGCCCGCCTCGCGCCGGTGCTCACCGACGCCAACGGCGCGATCTTCGACGTCGCGAACCGCTTCGCCGGCTGCGTGCCCGGCATCCATGAGGTGCTGCGGCGGCAGGGCTTGCTCGCCGGCACGTGGTGTCTCGATGAACGCGAGAGCTTGTCCCCGGGCCAGTCCGAGGAGATCAGCCGGGTCATCGCCGCCTACCCCGAGCTGCACGACGACGAGTTCGTGGCAGCGCATCGAGACCGCTGGCTCAGCTGAGCCCCACGGTCAGTCGGTGGGCAGAGGCCAACGCCACCCGGACCGGCTCCGTGGCAATGGCCGCGCGGGCGGCAGAGGGCTGGCGCCCTCCGGTCTCAGGGCGTCCAGGGCGAGCACGACGTAGCGTCGCCAGCCGTCGTCGTCGGGGTTCGTCGTCCACAGCGCGCTGGTGATCATGCCCATGATCGTCGCGACGTCGCCGGGTACGAGGTCGGCGCGGATCAGGCCGGCTGCCTGACCTCTGCGGGTGAGCAGGGCGGCCGTCCCGAAGAGCCGGTCGGAGATCTCGCCTGTGGCGGCCCGGAAGTCCTTTGCGGCGGCGAGAGTGTTTCGCTCACGGGCGGCTACCGACATGGCGGCGTTCAGCAGGGTGGTCAGCCCGCGCAGCGGGTCCTCGTCGTCGAGGGCCTGCTCGGTGGCCGGCGAGACCATCTCCGCCACGCTCTGCTCGATGGCGGCCCGCACGAGCTCGTCCCGGTCGGAGAACCGGCGGTACAGGGTGGCGATGCCCACGCCGGCACGCCGGGCGATCTCGTCCAGCGGCGCATCGGGGCCGCTGGCGGCGAAGGTCTCCCGCGCGGCGCGCAGGATCCGCTCCACGTTGCGCTCCGCGTCAGCACGCATCCGTCGCGGGGATTCGCTCGTCATGGATCGATTATAGCAAGCAAACGATAGCGAGCCTATCGCTTGTGCTGTATGGTGAGCGGCACGACGAAGTGATAGCCCGACTATCGGATGAGGTGAGGTTGCCATGAAGGTGGAAGTCGACGTTCACAGGTGTGTCGCCGCCGGGCAGTGCGCGATGATCGCGCCCGACGTCTTCGACCAGCGCGACGAGGACGGAGTGGTCGTCCTGCTCGACGAGGCGCCCGGCGAGGAGCAGCGTGACGTGGTCAGCGAGTCGGCGATGGCTTGCCCGGCTGCGGCGATTCGCCTGGTGCCCGCGTGAACAGGGTCGCGATCATCGGTGCCTCGGCGGGCGGCCTCGCCGTCGCGGAAGCGCTACGCGGGGCGGCGTACGAGGGCGAGATCACGCTCGTCGGGGACGAGCACGACCCCCCGTACGATCGGCCCCCGCTGTCGAAGCAGATCCTGACCGGGGAGTGGGGGCCGGACAGGCTGGCGCTCCGTGGGCGGGAGGATCTTGGCCGCTTGCACCTGGACCTGCGTCTCGGTGCGACGGCCACCGGACTGGATCCGGTCGAGCGGGCCGTGCGGCTCGCTGACCGCACCTCCGTGCCGTACGACGGGCTCGTCGTCGCGACCGGTGTCCGGCCCCGCCGCCTGGCGGGCAGCGAAGCGGTGACCGGGGTGCACTCGCTGCGCGGCCTGGAGGACGCGTGGACATTGAAGGCTCGGCTGCTGCCGGGGCGGCGCCTGGTGATCGTCGGAGCCGGGTTCCTGGGCGCCGAGGTGGCCGCCGTCGCTCGTGGGCTCGGGGTGGCCGTGACCATGCTGGAATCAGCTCCGGTCCCGCTCGCGCTGGCCGTCGGCGACGAGGCCGGTCGCTTCCTGGCCCGGCTCCACACAGATCACGGGGTCGGTCTACGCACGGACGTCTCTGTCGTGGGGATCGTTGCCGAGCAGGGCGAGGTTCGCGGTGTGGAGCTGGCCGGCGGCACCGTGCTCCCGGCCGACGACGTGCTCGTGGCCATAGGCTCCCTGCCCAACACCGAGTGGCTGGCGGGCAGTGGCCTGACCATCGAGGACGGGCTGGTGTGCGACGAGTTCAGTGCGGCCGCGCCCGGCGTGTACGGGGTCGGGGACGTGGCTCGCTGGCACAACCCGCTGTTCGGCACCTCGATGCGGGTCGAGCACCGTACCAACGCCGCCGAGCAAGGCATCGCGGTCGCCCGCAACCTGCTCCACCCCGAGGACCGTAGACCTTTCGCTCCTGTGCCGTACTTCTGGTCCGACCAATACGGCATGCGGATCCAGGCCCATGGGTACCTGCGCGGCCACGACGAGGCCGTCGTCGTGGCCGGCGACACGGAGGGCGGCAGCTTCCTCGTCGCCTACCGACGCGGGGAGCGGCTGACCGGCGTGCTTGCGGTCGGTATGTCACCGAAGGCGCTACGTCCCTGGCGTGCGCTCGTCGCCGCCGGCGTGGAGTGGGGCGAGGCGGTCGCCACTCTGGCGGTCGCGTGACGGCGCACGCCCGCCGAGCGGACTCAGCATCATCGATGAACTTCAGAGCACCATCCATGGACAAGGAGCAGTCATGAGCAACCAGACAGCCACCGACAACACGACAGATCTGCCGGCCTTCCCCGGCAAGCGCGAGGCCCGCTGCCCGTTCGCGCCCCCTTCGGAGTACACGGACTGGCGTGCGAAGGACGGGCTGCAGCGAGTCGAGCGGAAGGGCGAGCTGGTCTGGGCGGCGAGCCGGTTCGAGGACGTGCGGACGGTCCTGAGCGATCCGCGGATCAGCGCGGCCCTCCCGGAGGACGAAGGGTCGCCGGCGGCCTTTCCCGGGATGGACGACCCGGAGCACGCCCGCCTGCGCATGATGCTGACGAGGGACTTCAGCGTAAAGCGCGTGCAGCAGATGCGTCCGCACATCCAGGGGCTGGTGGACGACATCCTCGAGACCATGATCAGCAAGGGGAGCTCCGCGGACCTCGTCCGCGACTACGCGCTGCCCATCCCTTCGCTCGTGATCTCGCTGCTGCTCGGAGTGCCCTACGCCGATCACGGCTTCTTCCAGGACAAGGGCGGCGCGCTGCTCGACACGCGCATCACGAAGCAGGAGCGGGATGCAGTCCTGGGCGAGCTGCTCGGCTATCTGGGCGAGCTGGTGGAGCGCAAGGAGCGCGAGCCAGCCGACGACCTCCTCAGCAGGCTGGTCACCGAGCGGGTCCAGACCGGTCAGCTCAGCCGGGAGATGGCAGCCATGAACGGGGTGCTCCTGCTGATCGCCGGGCACGAGACCACGTCCAACATGATCAGCCTGTCCACCCTCGTCCTGCTCCAGGACCCTGAACAGCTGACCCGGATCCGGGACACCGAGGACCCGGCCGTGATCAAGAACGCGGTCGAAGAGCTGTTGCGCTACACGACCATCGCCCAGGACCAGATCATGCGGGTGGCGGCCGAGGACGTCACCGTCGGCGGGCAGCTGATCCGCGCAGGGGACCTGATCGTCGCCAACCTCCCCTCGGGCAACCGTGACGAAGCGATCTTCACCGATCCGGACACCCTCGACATCGACCGCAACACTCGCGGGCACCTCGCCTTCGGCTACGGCGTGCACCAGTGCCTCGGACAGAACCTGGCCCGTGCCGAGCTGGAGATCGCCCTGCCCACGCTCCTGCGTCGGCTACCCGGCCTGAAGCTGGCCGTGCCGATGGAACAGATCAGGTTTCGGGACGAGATGGTGACCTACGGCCCCCACGAGCTGCCGGTCACCTGGTGAGCGTGGCGGCGCCAGAGCGTGCGCCGCCACACGGAGCGATCACCCACCGCCGCTCACGGCAGCAGCGTGAATCCCGACTCCTGGCGCGTCTTCCCGAGCGCCGACAGCATGATCTGGAGAAAGCCCATCGCCTCGAGCTCCCTCGCGCGCGACAGCGGGCCGACGTCGACCGCCCGGAGCCCTGCCGCCTCGATGAGGTCGGCAACCGCGATCTTCGCCTCGGCGTAGTCCCCGGCGAACAGGACGGTCGTGGTCGTGGTGCCGTTCGTGCCGCTGGTGAGCGTGTCGCCGAGATTGACGTTGAACGCCTTCACGACTGCCGCACCCGCGGGGAGCAGCTTGGCGAGCTCGGCGGCAGTGGAGGAGTCGGCCGGCACCTGCAGCTCGTCGTAGGTGCTGAAGTCGATGGCGTTGCTGATGTCGATGACGACCTTGTCGCCGAGCTGATCTCGGTAGTGCTCGAGGATGCTCGGGTACGCGCCATATGGAACCGCGAGCACGACGAGGTCGCCGGTAAGCTTGTCGCCGATCGCCCCGTACGCGACATCCGAACGTTCGCCCGAAGAGCTCGCGGTGCTGCGCCTGATGATCTGAATGCTCGCTCCGGCTCGTGCCGCGACCTCGGTGATCGCCGAGCCCATCTTTCCGCTTCCGATAATGCTGATCGATGTCATGCGAACGAGCTCCTCCGGAATCGATTGAGCGCCTTCTCGGCGACTTTCAGCGCGTCGTAGTCGAACACCGCGCTTCGGCGGAAGTCCCGACCGACGCGTAGGTCGGCGTCGCGCTTCTCGAGGTTCATGAACTCGTACTGCGCATCGAACATGGCGCCGGCTCGACGTGATCCGTGCTGCAGGATCGCTGTGCGCTGCATGCGAACCGAGGTGTAGCGCCTGAACGCCTCGGGGATGCCAGAGACGCCGTTGGCCGCCTTCAGGAACGTGGCAAGGGCCATGCTGTCCTCGATCGCCTGGTTCACCCCCTGACCCTGGTGGGGCAGCATGGTGTGCGCGGCGTCGCCGAGGAGCGTGATCGGTCCGCGCGACCAGTTGGTGAGTGGCTCGTGGTCGAACAGGCCCCACCAGAAGGTCTTCTCGATGGCCCCGATGAAGCGATGGAGCCGCGGGTCCCAACCATCACCCGCGAACTCGGCGGCGAGCTCGCCGACTTCGGCCGGGCCGGACCAGGGTCCGTTGAGGGGCCGGTCGCTGGGGATGCCGGCGACGAAGTTGAACAGCTTGCGCTGCTGCAGCGGGTAGCACATGAAGTGCCTGTTGTTGCCCATCCAGACCTGGCTGATCATGGGCCAGTCCTCAGGCAGGCGAGACGCGTCGACGACACCGCGATAGACGATGTAGCCGGAGTAGACGGGCTCCGGATGTTGATCCACCGCTTTCCGCACCACTGAGTGGATGCCGTCCGCTCCCACCACGGCATCGAAGTCCTCGTGCGTGCCGTTCTCGAACTCGACGCGGACACCGGTGTCCAGCGTCCGCACCGACGCCAACCGGTGGCCGAGACGGATGGTCTCCGGATCGACTTCTCGAGCCAGAACCTCGATGAGGTCCGGTCGGTACATTCCGATGTTCTGGTACTGCCGCGCCGAATCCTCCCAGGCCGCGTCGGTGACGAGATTGCCCATGGCGTCCTGGTAGACACCGTGCCCGTCCGGGACCGCTCCCGCATGTCTGACGGGTTTGAGCACGCCGAGCTGGTCGAGCACGCGCTGGGCGTTCGGTGCGACGGTGACGCCAGCGCCCACCTCGCCCAGCTTGTCGGCCTGCTCGAACACGGTGACGTGGACCCCGGCGATCCGCGTCAGCGCGATCGCTGCGGTGAGCCCGCCCATCCCTCCGCCGATGACCGCGATTCTGGTGGTGCTGTCTACCATTGCTCCTCCTTGACTGAACTGCGCAATACGTGCATTTCTCTATCGCTTCTCCGCCAGGTCGTCGTCGGCTTCCCGCGGCGCGAACACCGTGGCCCCGCTCGCCTGTTCGGCCTCGTGGTCAGGACCGAGCGGGATCCCGGTGCGGTCGCGCAGACACAGCGTCGCCACCGCTCCGAGGAGGGTGGTCAGGAGGAGGTAGCACGAGACCGCGACCGTGGTGCCCGTGGCGTCCAGCAGCATCTGCGAGATCATGGGGGCGAACGCCCCGCCGAGGACCGCTCCGATCGCGTAGGTCACCGACACCCCCGAGAAGCGCATCGAGGCCGGGAAGATCTCCGAGTACCACGCGGCCAGCGGGCCGTAGGTGAGGCCCAGCCCGGTCGAGATGAGGAACAGCGCGGCGTAGAGCCCGGGCAGCCCTCCGGTGTCGACGAGCCAGAAGATGGGGAAGACCACGACGGCCTGCAGGCCGAAGCCGATGAGGAACGTGTTTCGCCGGCCGATCGCATCCGCCAGGACGCCCGCGAGGAGCGTCGAGAAGAACCACACCACCGCCGCGACGACCGCCGCGACGAGGACCGCGGTGGTGTCCAGGTGCTGCTCGGCGATCGCGTAGTTGTTGAGGAAGCCGCCCGTGGTCATATAGCCGAGCGTGCTGTTGCCCACGAACACGAGGGCCGCGAGGACCACGAGGGGCCAGTGGTGCTTGAACAGCGCCACGATCGGGGCGTGCGTCTGCTTGCCGCGCTCGGCCATCTCGGTGAAGACCGGGCTCTCCTCGACCGAACGGCGGATGACGAAGCCGACGACGATGAGGACGACGCTCACGAGGAAGGGCACGCGCCACCCCCACTGGAGGTACTCCTCACCCGGGGAGATGACCCCGGTCATGAGAGCGGTCATGCCCGACGCGAGCAGGAAGCCGAGCGGGACGCCGAGCTGCGGCCAGGAACCGGCGCGGCCGCGCCGGTTGGCTGGGGCGTGCTCGACGGCCATCAGTACCGCCCCGCCCCATTCGCCGCCGGCGGAGAGGCCCTGGAGGATGCGCAGCAGCAGGAGGAGGATCGGCGCCGCGATGCCGATCTGGGCGAAGGCGGGCAGGACACCGATGAGGGTCGTCGCCGCGCCCATGAGGACGAGCGTGCTGACCAGCATCGTCCGCCGCCCGATGATGTCGCCGAAGTGCCCGGCGAGGAATGCGCCGAGCGGGCGGAAGAGGAAGGAGATACCTACCGTCGCCAGGGAGAGCAGGAGTGCGACGTCCTCACCGGCGGGCTGGAAGAAGAGCTGGGCGAACACGAGCCCGGCGCTCGTCGCATAGATGAAGAAGTCGTACCACTCGATGGTGGTGCCGATGATCGTCGCGAAGGCGATCCGGCGTTGGGAGGTGGGATTGCCTGCGGCAGGCGAGGAGCTCATGGTGCGTCCCTAACGTCATTGTCGTCCCTCCGGCAGGAGGGGTGGGAAAGCCGTTCGCCCAGTGTTGCGAGGTCCACCTCTGCATGTAAATCACAGTAATTTGAAGATATAGTTCGGCTGCACTGAAGAAGTGATCCGAGAAGGAGGTGGCCATGGCCGACGTGAGCCTGCGGCAGCTCGAGCTGTTCGCGGCCTTGCCGAACTTCACCACCCTCAGCGCGGCGGCGGCCCATCTGCACATCTCGGAGTCCGCGCTGTCCCAGGCCGTCACGAGCCTCGAGCATGCGGTGGGAGAGCAGCTGTGCGTGCGCCGCAAGGCGCGGGGTCTCACGCTGACGCCGACCGGACAGCAGTTCGCCAGGCAGGCCCGCCAGATCGTCGCCGACACGCAGGAACTGGTTCTGGGTGCCGGTCGTGGGCAGGAGCTGCGGGGACCCGTGAAGCTCGGCTGCTACTCGACCTTCGCCACGAACGTGGTCCCCGAGCTCCTCGAGGGCTTTCCGAAGCGGTATCCGGGGGTGCACATCGAAATCATGGTGAGCACCAACGAAGAGCTGCTCTCGGCGCTCGAGGCGGGTCGCCTCGACGTGGCTCTGGTGTACGACGTGTCTCTGCCGATCGGGTACCGTCGCCGCAAGATCTACGGGACCGAGCTCGAGGTCCACCTGCATCCGGACCACCCGCTTGCGACGGCCGGCACGCTGGATCTACCGGATCTCGCCGGCGAGCCCTACATCCAGTTCGACGCGACCCCTGGCACCGTCAACGTCACGGATGCGTTCGCCGCGCGCGGTCTCGAACCCACGGTCGCAGCTCGGGTCACCGAGATCGGCCTCGTCGAAGCGCTCGTGGGCCGCGGCCTCGGGTACGGCCTGCTCATGTCGCGCCCCAACGCGCTCCCGATGAGCCTCGAAGGCCGACCGGTGGTCGTCCGGCCGCTCGACCCGCCCGTCACGGTCTCCCACGTGGTGGGAATCTGGCCCGAGGACATGAACCTCACGCCCCGCGCCTCGGCCCTGCTCGACTTCGCGCTGGAAAAGCTCGGCGGCTACGGACGGGCCGATGTCCTGCCGGATCCGGCCGCACCCGGCGGCACCGCGGTGATCCCGTAGCTCTGATGGCTGTTGCGAGCCCGATGCCCGGGCACCGCTGGTTCCGATGGTCACGCGCCGCGCCGCCTACCACGAGCCGAGTCGCCCTCGGCAGGCCGCTCGACGACGCAGGCCTATATACCGCCCATGAGCCGGCCGAGCGAGAGGACGACGTACATCACGAACGGCAACATGAGCACTCCGAGCGCGATCGCGTTGAGCACGGAGTGCTCACGCAGCAGCGCTATGAACTCCCGTAGCAGCGCGCTCGGTAGGTAATAGCGTGCGGTGCGTGCGCCGATCGCATGCCCGGTGATGCCGAGCTTGCGCAGGAGCGTGGCCGCCCGGAACGCGTGATAGTCGTTGGTGACGGCCAGCACCGAGCCCTCTATGCCCGACTCGGCGAGCAGCGTTCGCGAGAGCCTGAGGTTCGCCCCGGTCGTCGTCGAAGCGCTCTCGACGAGCATGCGCTCGGCAGGGGCGCCGATCTCTCTCGCGTGCTGGGCCATTGCTTCCCCCTCGCTGCGCGGCTCGTCCGCCCCCTGGCCGCCTGAGAGTACGAGCACCGACGTGAGCTCCCTGCGCTGAACGTCGACGCCGAGCGCCACACGCTGAGCAAGCAGCGGTGGTACCCGACCCTGGACGAGCCCCGACCCGAGCACCACGACGGCCGCAGGAGCGGGTGCGCGTCGTGCGAGCCGGGCGTAGACGAGCGACCAGCCAAGGAACGCGGCGAACGCCGGACCGAGGTACGCGATCGGCGCCATGAGGAGGAGCAGCACACCCGCCAGCTCGATCCAACCCGTGCTGACCGCAAGCACGCCGAGCGCGATCACACCGAGCACAGCGACACCCGCGAGCAGCGAGAGCATGTTCGCCGGCGACCGCCGCTCACGTCGCAGCATCGTCACACCATTGACAACGAGCGCGACGCCGAGTGCAAGACCGGCCACAAGTGGCACCACGAGCAGGAGCAGCCCACCGACCAGATTCCTTGCCTGCTCATCGAGCCCCGCGAGCGTGGCACCGAGCTCGAGCACCAGCCCCACCGCCCAGGCCACGAAGGACGTCGCCGCGAGGGTGAGCAGCACCCCTGGCAAGAGCCGCCGCGGATCACGACGCGCGAGCACAACACCGGAGACCGCGAGAACGAGCGTGAGAAGTCCAGACACCACCCCAGCCTACGGACGGCCTGCTCGATCGCGGTGCAGCACGGGCATGGGATCACCTACGTCCTGCCCGTCACGTCATGCGCTCGCCTGATCGGTGCGCCGCGGCGGATTGCGCCGTGGTGTGATGACGACGTCGGGCAGCGCCGGCGCCGGGAGGCGTCGTCCGGCATAGCCCTCGACGACGCCGAAGCGGTCGGAGGCGGCCTCCCAGTCCTCGCGGGCCCGCACGATCTCGTCGTGGTCGCGGGCGATGAAGTTCCACCACATGACGATCTCCTCCTCGAACGGCGGGCCGCCCAGCAGGATGGTGCGCGCTGGGCCGTCCGAACGGTTCGTGATCGTGAGGGTCTCGACGCCCGACGGCACGTAGCCGAGCTCCGCCGGGCGGATCGCTGCGTCGTCCAGGAGGACGTCCCCCGCGTCGACGAGCAGGCCGTGCTCGAAGCCGGGATCGACGGAGAGCGTGACCGTGGTGTGCGGCTCGACGTCGATCTGTGCGCCGAGCAGCGGCGTGAACGTCCGCACCGGAGACGTCTCACCGCCCAGCGAACCGAGGAAGACTCGGAGCTCGGCCCCGTCGATCTGCACAGGCTCCGGCACGTGGTGCTGGAAGTCGCGCGTCGCTTCCCGGTCCGCCTCCGGCAGTGCGACCCACAGCTGGACACCGTGGAGAACCATGGTGTCGGCAGTGGAGACCTCGGAGTGGGCAATTCCGTGGCCACCGGTCATCAGATTCAGCTCGCCTGTCCGGATGGGCGCATGCGTGCCGAGGCTGTCGCGGTGCTCGATGTCGCCGCTGAAGAGCCAGCTCACGGTCTGGAGGCCTGTGTGCGGATGCGGCGGCAGGTCCATGCCGCCGATCGCCGGGACGTCGATCGGTCCGTAGTGGTCGGCGAAGCACCAGGCACCGATCAGCGTCCGTGCCCGCTGCGGAAGCGTGCGTCGAACGTCCAAGGCTCGTGGTCCGCCCATCGGCACCTCACGAGCCGGGAGGACCTGAACACCCGCCGGGCTCTCGACCGGGACCCCGCACCTGACCGCATCTGAAACGGCTTCCCCGTTGCTCATCTGGATCGCTCCATCTCGTGTCTATTCGATTCCGTGCCGATTCAGCTCCGTGCCCGGGCGACCTGAGCCTCGCGCTGACGTTCAGCGCAGAGCCTTGAGATGCTCCGCGCTCGCGGCGTCGGTTGCTTCGTCGAAGTCGTGGTGCGTGGTGAGCCACTTCTTGACGTAGGGGCAGACGGCCACGATGCGGTGTCCCGCCTGGACGCTGGTGCTCAGAGCAGTGCGCGTCAGGATGCTCGCGAGACCCCGACCCTCGAACTCGTCGAAGACCACTGTGTGGTAGAAGATGCGCTGTCCTGCCGGTGCCGCCTCGACGTCCTTGTACATGGAGAACCCGGCGTGGGTCTCCTCGACCAGTACGTCGAAGCGACCCCTCTCGGGGTTGTCGCGAACGGTGACTTCTTGGTGGTTCTGATCGTCCATGACACCGATTCGACACTGTGTTGCCAGGACATGGTCAAGCCCGGTGATCCGCTCGCGGAGCTCGGTGCTCGGCGTCCCGCTACATCGTGGGACCGCGCAGCCACCCGTGGCGTTCGGCACATCGTCGTGCGGTGGCCAGGACGCTCGCGATGGCGGGCGACATGTCGTTCGTGGGCCACAGCACCGAGAGGTCTGCGGCGATCTGCGGATCGACGACGTCGCGAGCGGTGACGCTGGTGCTGGCCTTCGCGGCGTGCTCGGCGAAGGACGCGGGGGCCAGCCCGACCTCGCGTCCGCTGGAGAGCCGGGCGAGCATGGCGTTCACCGGCGGGTCCTCGAACGCGCAGATCTCGGGTGAGAAGCCCACCTCGTGGCACGCGGCGATGATGCCGTCGTAGTAGGCCGGGGCGAGACGGCGGGGAAACAGCAGCAGCGTCTCGTCGCGCAGGTCCGCCAGTGGGGTCTTCGGTGCCACAGCGAGGCGGTGACGGCTGCTCAGGAGCGCGGAGACGGCCTCCCGGCGCAGGATCTCGCCGTCTACCCCGTCGTGGGGCTGCGGTGAGAGGGCGAGGCCGATGTCGAGGTCGCCGGCGCAGAGCCGTTCGGGGATCTCGGCGCTGAAGGTCTCTCGAGCGTCGAACACGAAGTCGGGGTGCTCTTCCTGGAGCGCGTCCAGGAGCACCGTGAACGTGCCGAAGTTCGCGACCGGGGTATAGCCCAGCCGGATCGTCGTAGCGATCCCTGACCCGGCCAACCGGGTGAGCCGCGCGGCCTGCTCCAGCGCGGCCAGCGCTCTCGGCGCCTCCTGAACGAGAGTCCGGCCCGCGGCGGTGAGCTGCACCCGACGGCTCGAGCGGACGAAGAGCGGGGTCTCCAAGCTCTCCTCGAGCTTGCGGACCTGATGACTCAGGGACGGCTGGGAGATGTAGAGGCGCATGGCTGCGCGGCCGAAGTGGAGCTCTTCGGCGACGGCCAGGAAGTAGCGCAGGAGGCGGGGGCTGAGATCGATAGACAGACTCTATCGTCCGGCGTCGAGACAAGTCTTGGACGCCCGCCGGTCGGCCGCCATAGCGTCGTGTCACACCTCCGGGAGGCTTCGGCGCGCGCCGTCGAGTCCGGTCGAGCTGTTCATGAATGCGGGTGGGCGAACCGTTATGAGGAGGATGAATGCGGTCTATCGTTCCCGACTACCTGAATGAGGCGCTCGGAGATGTGGAGGCGGTTGCCTCCGGAGAGCCGGCAGGCTACATCCCCGAGCTCGCCTTGGCCGACCCCGAGCGCCTAGGTGCAGTTTTTGCCACCGTCGACGGCGAGGTCTACGGCGCCGGTGACAGCGATGTCGAGTTCACGATCCAATCGATCTCGAAGCCGTTCACGTATGCCTTGGCCCTCTCTGATCGAGGATTCGATCCGGTGCTCGCCAGGGTCGGGGTCGAGCCATCGGGGGAGGCGTTCAACGAGATCTCCCTCGAGAGCGATACAGGACGTCCCCGCAATCCGATGATCAACGCCGGCGCGATCACCACTCACTCGCTCGCCGGTGCAGAGGGCCTGAGACCGGCCGAGCGCGTCGAGCGCGTCGTTCAGGGGCTCTCGGCGTTCGCCGGCCGTCAGCTGAAGGTCGATGAGATGGTGTGCGCCTCGGAGATGGAGAACGCGCACCGCAATCTCGCCATCGCGCACATGCTGCGCAGCCACGGCATCCTCACCGAGGATCCGAGGGCCGTGGTGGAGGGCTACGTTCGCCAGTGCTCGGTGCTGGTCACCGCACGAGATCTGGCGATGATGGCCGCGACGCTGGCCAACCGGGGAGTGAATCCGCTCTCGAACGAGCAGGTGGTCGACCAGGCCGTGGTGCGCCAGGTCCTGAGCGTCATGGCCACCTGTGGGATGTACGACGCGGCAGGGGACTGGGCGACCCAGGTCGGCATACCTGCGAAGAGCGGCGTGGCCGGAGGGCTGATCGGCGCCCTGCCCGGCCAGCTCGGCATCGCTACCTTCTCGCCTCGGCTGGACGCGCACGGGAACAGCGTTCGCGGTGTGTCGTTGTTCGAGCGATTCTCGTCTGACATGGGGCTGCACGTGATGGAGGTTCCACCCGCAGCGCGTGCGGTCGTGCGTTCCAACCGCGTCCGCGCGGGCGCGGAAGGGATGACCCGCATCTTCCGGCTGCAGGGCGGGATCCGCTTCGCCGGAGCCGAGAGAATCGTTCGCGAGGTCCTGGAGAGCGCGCCTTCGGAACCCCGGGTGGTTCTCGACGTCTCTCTGGTGCATTCGATCGACGACGTGGCGAGGCGAATGCTTCTGGAGGTCGCACGCCGACTCACACTGGACGGTCACGAGGTCGTCCTCGTGGATCCGGAGGCGATGATTCCGGCGCCGGATCCCGGCGACGGCGGTCGGCTCACCGTCGTGAGCGAGCTTTGACATGCCGTGGAGTACACGCGAAGTAGCGGAGCTGGCGGGTACGACGGTGAACACCCTCCGTCATTACCATCGGATCGGCCTGCTCGAGGAGCCGGAGCGCCGCTACAACGGGTACAAGCAGTACGAGGTTCAGCACCTCGTGAGCCTTCTGCGAATCCGGCGCCTGGTGGACCTGGGTGTTCCCCTGTCACAGATCAGTGACGTGATCGTCTGCACGGAAGGCACGCCGGACACGCTTCGCGAGCTCGACCGCACGCTGCGGGAGACCATCGAACGGTTGGGGCAGGCGCGTGCCGACATCGCGGGCATCCTGCGGGACAGCCTCCCCGCGGTCGTCACCGCCGACCTTGATTCCCCCGCAGCTCGGTCGTCGGAGTCGGAAAGGTCGACGGTCCACGTCCACACGCAGCCGTATGGCGCGCTCGCGTTGGCCGAGATCCAGAAGCTCGCCGAATCCGGTACTGACGGCCTCGGTGCTGCACTGGACCGTCTGGCACCTGACGCGGATGAAGTAGACCGACGCCGACTGGTGACCAGGCTCGCGACGAAGCTCGCGCAGCATCTCGTCGACCGGCCGTGGCCGGAAGCCCCTGCCACGCACCTGTCGAACAGCTACCACAGCACCTCGCGGACGACGGCCGAGGCCGCTCGAGCCCCGTGCAACCCCGCGCAGCTGGATGTTCTCCATCGTGCCCACAACGTCGCACGTGACCTCGTGCGGGCGACGCGGGAGGCGAACCGGATCGTCAACGCACGTTGAGCGCCTACTTCTCGCTTCGATCTCGAATGGAATCCCAACCCATGAACCACCGCACGAACACCATCCCGCCCGAGGTCGAGTACCACCGGGTGCTCGCCGGGGAGAAACGTCGCATCGGTCGAGGAGTCCTCGCGATCGTGCTCCTGATCGGTGGCCTGCTGATCTTCAGCATCGCCCTCACAGCCGCTGCGACAGCACTGGACGACGCGATCGGCACCGACGGCGGCCCGGCGTACTCGCCTCTGATCCACGCCGCCGGCCTGGCCTCCGTCGCGTTCCTCATCCCGTGGAGCATGCTCATCCAGCGCTGGCTCTACGGAGTGAGGGGGCCGTCACTGCACTCGGTGATCTCGCGATTCCGGTTCGACATCTTCGGGCGGGCGCTCGTTCTCATCCTTCCCGCGTGGATCATTCTCCTGGGCGTCCTCTACCTCGCGCCGGTGCCGGAGGGCACCCCCTGGCCGAACACGGACGTGCTCTGGTTCATCCTCGCCACGCTGTTGCTCACCCCGCTCCAGGCCGCCGGCGAGGAGTACGGGTACCGCGGTCTGGTCTTCAGGGTCGCCGGAGGATGGGCGCGCGGGGCGCGGGCGGGCCTCGTCGTCGGCGTCCTGGTCTCGAGTGTGGTCTTCGCGGCCATCCACGTCTCGACCGACGTGTGGTTGAACGTCCACTACCTCGTCTTCGCCGTCGGGACCGCGTTGATCACCTGGCGCACCGGCGGACTCGAGGTCGCGGTGGTGCTGCACGCCGGAATCAACACGCTGACGTTCGTGCTCGAAGCTGCGCTGCAGCAGGACTTCTCCGTCCTGGCCGATCGCTCGGCAGGCGTCGGGGAGGCGGCGGCGACTCTCGGACCCGCCGTAGTCATCGTCCTCACGACCGTGGTGGTGTGGATGGTGACCCGGCGCACCGGGCCGGCGCGGACGCCGAACAACACCGACAGGCCCGGCCATTCAGAGGACCGAACCCGTGCCGCCTCAGGCGCGAGTCGTGGAGGCGCGTGGGATGAGGGTCGGTAGCGCGCGTCGCAACGGCGTGCTCGGGCTCGTGTCGACGAGGAGCATCTCGAGCGCGGTCGTCGCGATCTGCTCGAACGGGGTGTGGACCGAGGTGAGCGGCACCGGTAGGCGTGCGGCGAGCGGTATGTCGTTGTAGCCGACGATCGAGACGTCGCGCCCTGGTTCGAGCCCGAGCGAGTGTGCGGCGCTGAGCACCCCGATGGCGAGGTTGTCGTTGGCGGCGAAGATCGCGGTCGGGCGGTCGGTGCGGTCCAGGAGCGCGTGTCCGCTGCGGATGCCGTCGTCGATGCCGTAGCCGACGGACAGGATCCGTTCCGCACCGATGGTGAGCCCTGCCTCGGCGAGGGCGCGTTCGGCGCCGGTTCGTCGGTCCTGACCGCTGGAGGTGAACCACGGGCCGGTGACGACGGCGATCTCCTGGTGCCCGAGGTCGACCAGGTGCCGGACGGCGAGGTAGCCGCCGGTCTCGTCGTCGCCGAGCGAGGACGGGCTGACGCCGTCGGTCCGCAGCACGAGCACGTGGCGGACCTCGCGCTCGCGAAGCGACGCCGGCAGGGCGTCGTCGATCCGGGCGGTGGCCAGCAGGACGCCGTCGACGTTGCGGTCCAGGAGGGTCTCGGTGGCGCGACGCTCCTCGTCGGGTTCGTCGCCGCAGGTGGCGACGACGGCGAAGTGCCCCCGCTGTCGTGCTGCCCTCTCGATGGCTTCGAACATCTGCGCCATGACGGCGTCCGTGAGACGGGGGACCAGGACCCCGATGGTCCCGGTCGCGCCACGCCGCAGGTTGGCCGCGACGGCATTTCTCCGGTACCCGAGCTCGTCGGCGACACCTCGTACCCGCTCGGCTGTCGCTGACCGGGAGCGGGAGTTGCGGTCGTCGAGCACACGGCTGGCCGTCGACACGCTGACCCCGGCCGCCTCTGCGACGTCACGCAGAGTCACTGCCTGACGGTCGATGCGAGCGCCCATCGAACATCTCCTCCTGCGTCGGTCGCGTGACGTCCGCTGCGTTCTGCGTGCGGATCGATCTTGACTCAGCCTAGGGTCGTCAGCATACTTGCAATCGTTGTTGCAAACGTTCCCGAGAACGTTCCCGCGCTGAAGCGGGTCGATGTGCAGCACGATGCAGAGGAGAACCGCAATGACGCTCGACCTCCGCGGGCTGAGCCCCGCACCCGTCACCCCGTTCACGCCCGACGGCGACGTCGACTTCGACGCGATCCACCGGCTCGGCGGCTGGCTCGGTTCGATCGACGGGGTCAAGAGCCTCGTGGTGCTCGGCCACGCGGGGGAGGGCACGTTCCTCACCGTCGACGAGCAGCTCGCCGTCATCCGCGCGTTCGTGGAGTCGACCGACGGCCGGATCCCGGTGGTCGCGGGTATCACCGGCGAGGGCAACAAGGTCGCCGCGCTCGAGGCAGGGCGCGCCGTGGACGCCGGAGCAGCGGCCGGGCTGGTCTACCCCTCGCACGGCTGGCTGCGCTTCGGCTATCAGAAGGGCGCCCCGCAGACCCGCTACCAGGCGATCTACGAGGAGAGCGGGCTGCCGCTGATCCTCTTCCAGTACCCGGACAACACCAAGGCCACCTACGACCTCGACACCCAGCTGGAGATCGCCGGCCAGGACGGCGTGTTCGCGACCAAGAACGGCGTGCGCAACATGCGCCGCTGGTACACCGAGATTCCCGCGCTGCGCGCCGCCTACCCGGAGCTGCAGATCCTGTCGTGCCACGACGAGTACCTGCTGCCGACCATGTTCGACGTCGACGGGCTGCTCGTCGGCTACGGCAACGTCGCACCCGAGCTGCTCGTCGAGCTGATCGAGGCGGGCAAGGCGCAGGACTACCCGCGCGCTCACGCCATCCACGAGCGGCTCCTGCCGGTGACGAAGAACGTCTACCACCGCGGCTCGCACATGGAGGGGACCGTCGCCCTCAAGTGGGGCCTGGTCAACCGCGGCATCCTCGACCACGCCACGGTGCGGACACCGCTGCTGCCGCTGCCCGACGGCGCCGAGGCGGAGATCGCGGCAGCGTTCTCCGCTGCGGACATCGGCCGAGCGGTCGTCGCGGCTTAAGCCTCACCCGCTGGTGGGGTGCGTTCGCCGCGGAACGCACCCCGCCGGACCCGGCGCGACCTGTGCAGAACATATGGTCGATGAAGACGCGCGCCGAGTACACGCACTCCAACGAAGGAGGCCCGCCATGGGCGAGCGCAGCACCATCCATCACGCATCAGCTCCGAAAGCCGGGCCCGGCGGCGATCCGCCGGGTGCCGTGCAGGCCGCCGCCGAGTGCCGCAGTACGCGGCGTACCTTCTGGCAGCAGCTGCTTCTGATCGGCCCGGCGTTCGTCGCGGGCGCCTGGCAGTTCGGACCGGGCAACCTCACGACCGCAGTACAGGCCGGTGGCACCTACCAGTACACGCTGATCTGGGTGATCGTCGTCTCCACCGTGCTGATGATCTTCCTGACCGACATGTGCGTGCGCCTGGGTATCAAGTCTCCGGTGTCGCTCATCGCCTCCATCAAGGACCACCTCGGCGAACCGGTGGGCGTCATCGCCGGTGCCGGCGTGTTCCTGATCTCGCTCTGCTTCTCGGTCGGCAACGCCGTCGGCTCAGGGCTCGGGCTGTCCATGCTGTTCGGCGGCAGCCCCGTGCTGTGGACGGTGGTCTGCTCCATCGCCGTCGCCGCGCTCCTGCTGCTGCGCAACGTCTACCGCGCCATCGAGAAGGTGCTCGTCGTGATCGTCGCGCTCATGGCGATCGCCTTCGTCGTGAGCGCGATCGTCGCCCGCCCGGACTGGGCCGCGGCGGCATCCGGCCTGGTACCCGCGGTGCCGGCCGACGCTTGGCTGCTGGTCGTCGCTCTCGTCGGCACGAACTTCAGCATCAACGCCGCGTTCTACACGGCCTACGGCACCAAGGAACGCGGCCGGACCGAGGGCGACTACCGGGACGCCACGATCGTCGACACCATCCCCGGCATCGTCGCCCCTGGCGTCATGACCGCCCTCGTGATCGTCGTCGCGGCCGCCGTCCTCGGCAAGACCGGCGAGTCGGCGGCGACCATCGTCGACCTGGCCGGCGTGTTCGAACCGCTCGCCGGGCCCATCGGCTCCACCATCTTCGCGCTCGGCTTCTTCGGAGCGGCGTTCTCGTCCATGATCGCCAACGCGACAGCCGGCGGCACCATGCTCTCCGACGGGCTGGGCCGCGGGGCCTCGTCGAGCTCGAAGGCCGCCAGGGTCATCAGCGCGGTCATCTTCGCGTTCGGTGTCGTGATCACGCTGATCTTCCAGGCGGCACCGGTTCAGCTCATCGTCACCGCCCAGGCGTTCACCGTGTTCGTCGCGCCCGTGCTGGCGACGCTGATCATCGTGATGGCGAACCGGCGCGGCCTGATGGGGGAGATGCGCAACCGCTGGTGGCAGAACCTGATCGGCGTCATCGGGCTGCTCTCCGTGGTCGCGCTGTCGGTCAGGCTCGCACTGAGCCTGCTCGGTGGCTGATCCACACGATCCATCTCGAGCTATGTGGACGGGGCCGCCGCTCGACGGGCGGCTCTGCGTTGGTCGCGTTCGTCGGCCGCCGCCCAGCGGGCCGCGATCAGGAGGGCCAGCCCCAGAGCCGGTACCTCGCCGAGCGCCCACACGAGTGCTCCGGCGGCCTGCTGGTCGGTCACCGGGTCGGTGAGCCAGTCCGGTCGGGACTGCGCCAGCACGGAGGCGGCGAGCAGCATCTGCGAGCTGGTGACCAGGGTGAGCCCGAGCACGGTGTGGAACACCATGGCCGGCGCGAGCATGAGCAGCCGCATCGGGTACGGCGGCCGGTGCGGCACGGGGTCGGTGCCGATGAGGATCGTGGTGAACGCGTAGCCGGCCAGACCGAAGTGCAGCACCGCCCACAGGTGCACGACGCCGTTGGTCAGGCTCAGCTCGAACAGCGGCGTCGCATAGAAGAGGGCCATGCTGACCACCACGTTGGCCGTCGCGACCACCGGGTGCAGCAGGACGTGGGCGGCTCTGCTGCCGAGCACCGCGAGCAGCCATTCACGTGGCCCGCGCGGGCCGTCCGTCGTGGTCGGCAGCGCGCGCAGCGCGAGCGTCACCGGCGACGCCAGCGCTGCAAGCACCGGTAGCGCGGTGACCAGCACCATGTGCTGCACCATGTGCGCGCTGATCAGCACGTGGCCGTACGCCGCGGGGCCCCCGCTGGTGACCCAGAGCAGGAGGGCCATCGCGCCGACCCAGGCGAGCACGCGGCCGGCCGGCCACCGGTCGCCGCGCCGCGCCAGCCGTGCCACCCAGCGCAGATAGGTCACGAGACCGGCGATGGACACGACGACAAGAACCGGCTCCGGGCGCCACGTGGTCAGGGCGGTCGATACGGTCAGCGGCGGCAGCGCGCCGTCGCCCGCTGCCGTGGGCGGGGGCGCCGAGGAGGCGAGCGCGACGCCGAGCCCGACGGTCGCCGCCAGCACGACCACCTCGCCGAGCGCGAGCCGGGCGAGGGGGCGCGCGCCGCTCAGGGCGGCTCGCGTGATCACTACCCGGCGGTGAGCCCACCCCGCGACGCCGAGCCCGGCGAAGAGCGCGGCCTTCGTCGCGAGCAGGACGCCCCAGCCGGTCGCCAGGAGCGCGGCGGGTGACGGGGACAGCTGCAGCACCGCGAGCACGCCGGACGCGGCCACGATGGCGTAGCACCAGCCGGCGACCCGGGAGAACCGGCGGACCGCGGCCAGCGAGGCGCCGCCAGAGCCCGCCCCCGGCGCGTACGCGAGCGCGACCAGCACCAGGAGTCCGCCGGTCCAGATCGTGACGGCACCTAGGTGGAGCCACAGCGCGGAGGCGGCGCCGTGCCCCGGCCCGTGGCTGCCCGCGTGCCCGGATGCCGCCACCGGGACCAGCGCCACCAGCGCGGTCCCGAGGGCGAGGGGCACGCGGCCTGTGCCGGGGGCGATCAGCAGGACGACGGCCGTGGCCGCGGCCAGAGCAGTGGCCCAGAGCAGCGACGACCCGAGGGACGTGCTGAGGAGCACGGCGACGGCGGGTGTGCCGTCAGCCGCGGTGGCGGAGCCGACGACGGTGCGCGCGGTCAGCGGCAGGCATGCCCCCTGAGCGACTGCCCACACAACGGCGGCGACCGCGGCGGCTCGCACGGCCGGCCCGGCCGCCGCCGGCGCCAGGACGACGGTCGCGACGGCCAGCCCGCCGATGGTCACTGTCGCTGCCAGCCGCGCGACCACCTCGGCCAGCGGCAGACCCCACCGGACGAGTGCGCCCGGGTCGCGGAGCAGGGGATCGGCCATGCCGCCGACCCAGAGCCCTCCGACGGCGGCGAGCGTCGCGGCGACCAGCGCGACACCGGCCACGATCGTCAGGGCGGCTGCCGGTGCCCGGCGGGTCACCGCTCCTCCGCGACGTCGAGCTCGGCGCTCATGCCTGCGGCGTGGTGTCCGGAGACGCCGCAGATCAGGCCGAGGGTCTCACCGGCGACGGCGGTGACGGTGAGCTCGTGCTGCTCTCCCGGGTCGAGGACCGGCGTCCGCCAGGTGCCGCGCTCGCCCTCGACGACGAGGTCGTGGCCCATGGCGCCGGTGTTCGTGACCAGCACGGCGACTTCGCCGGCCGCGGGTACGGCACCGCCGGTCTCGATGCTCCACTCGGTGAGGCCGATGCGCAGCGTGGAGGTCACGACGCCGGACATGTGGGGGGCGGGCGCGCCGTCGTCGGACGCGGTGCAGCCGGTGCCGAGGGCGATGGCCAGCGATGCGGTCACGAGGGCTCCGGCGGCTCGCCGCCGCACGGCCCGGCCCTGCCCGCTCACGGCTCTGCCTCCGCGCCGCCACGTGCCGCCCGGTACCGCTCCAGGAGCGCTGCCGAGCGCTCGGGGTCGGACTCCTCGATCGAGGAGCCGAGAAGCAGGAGGGACGGCGGGTGGTGGGCGTCGATGGCCAGGGTCTGCTCCAGCACGGGGACCGCCCGGTCGGGCTCTCCGGTGCGCGCCAGCGCGAAGGCGTACCGGTAGCGCAGGTCGGCGTCCATCGGCCGGAGCCGTACGGCGGTGGCCCAGTGGGGGACCGCGGCGTCCGTGCGCCCGGCCTCTTCCAGCTGGCGGGCCAGCGCGGTCCGCAGCTCGACCCGGCCGGGCTGCTCCTCGGCGGCGTCCCGGAGCACCGACACCGCGGATCCCGCCCGGTCGCCGTCGCCCGCGTCGCTGGGGACGGCGGCGGTCAGGGCACCACCCGTCGAGGTGGGCAGCAGGCCCGGCGCCAGCCACCAGATGCCGAGCATCGCGACGCCGACGACGGCCGCCGTGGTGCCGAGGGTGTGCCGCCCCCGGCGTCGGGCGAACCATACGGCGGCGGCGCCGACCACGACGAGCGGGACCACCCAGAGCGCCCAGGCCGCGCCACGCCGCGGCGGCTCGAGCAGCACCTCGTCGCCGTACGCGTCCGCGAACCAGGCCCGCACCTGGTCCGGCGAGCGGCCGGCGTCGAGCTGCTCGGCGACCACCAGCCGCATCGACTCGGCGACGGGGGACGTCGAGTCGGCCACGTGCTCCCCGAGGCACGACGGGCAACGCAGGCTGCTCGCCACCGCACGGACCCGCTCCGTCGCCGTCGGCGGCTCCCGGTCCGTGAGGGCGACGACCGCACCTGCCGCAGCGACCAGGACCAGGACCACCGCGAGGACCGCCACGGACCAGGAACGACGACGCCGGCTCATCTCCGCACCTCTGGTTCCACCACCGTGTCGATCCACTCCTGGGTCACGGGCCCGGGGTGCTGCTCGACGAGGCGGCCCTCGCGGTCCACGAGATACGTGGCCGGGACACCTCGCAGGCCCCAGGCGACCGACTTGGTGCCCTGCTGGTCCACGATGCTCGGGAACGACAGCCCCTGCTCGCTGACGAACTGGCGCGCGGGGTCGCGCAGGTCGCGCACGTTGATGCCGAGCACCTCGAGGCCGGAGTCCGCGAGCTCCTCGTGGGCGTCCACGAGGACGGGCATCTCGTCGCGGCACGGAGCGCACCACGACGCCCAGGCCGTGACCAGCACGACCGAGCCGCGCAGCTCGGCGACGTCGTACTCCTGGCCGTCGAGGCCCTCGCCGGCCAGGGGCGGGGCGAGGCCGGGCTCGTCGTCCTCGGCCGCGGCGCACCCCACCAGCCCCAGGACCAGCGCGGGCAGCACGGCCAGCGCACGGGTCGTGTGCACGGACCGGCCCCGGTGGGTCCGCGCCGCCGGAGTGCGCGCCGGCCCGCGGCGGGGTGCCGAGGCGACCAGTCCGCCGGCGACGGCGAGCGAGACGGCGGCCCAGAGCCATCCGACCAGCGGTGTCACGGCGAGCCGGACGTTGGCCGAGCCCGAGGCGGGGTCGGCGTCGAGGAGCGTGACGTACACGTCGTCCACGAAGCTGCTGCGGATGTCCGGCCCGGCGAGCATCGCGGCGTCGTCGGGGTACCAGCGCAGCTCGGGCACGGCGGTACCGACGTGCTGTCCGTCCTGGCCGACGAGGAGCTCGGCCTCGGCCACCTGCCGACCGGCGTCGTCATGCTGGTCGAGCCGCACCAGCGTCACGGTGGTGTCTCCGGAGGCGAGCGTCTCGCCGACCGGCAGCACGGCCTCCCGTACCGTCCCGTGGCTGCCGGCCACGACAGCTACTGCCCCCAGTGCCACGCCGGCATGTGCGAGCCAGGATCCGATGACGTGCCGGTCGGGGCTCAGTCCGCCTCGCCGGGAGCGAACGGGCACGCCTGCCGTGACGGTGAACGCGGCCAGACCGGCGACGACGGCGAGCACCGGGTCGCGGACGGTGATCCCGACGACGCAGCACGTCGCGGCGCCGACGGCGCCCGGGACGAGCGGGTGGGGCGGCTGCCGGTTCCGGGCGAGCCACGGGGCCGCGGCGAGCAGCACGAGGAGCAGGAGCGCGAACGGCGCCAGCGTGCGCTGGTACCAGGGCGGGCCCACGGAGACACGGTCGCCGGTGAGCAGCAGGAGCGCCGTCGGCAGCAGGGTGCCGACCGCTACCACCACGAGCACGACGGTCAGCAGCGTGCGCTGGCCGTCCAGCGCGACACCGCGGACGCCACCGCCGCGCGCGGAGCCGACGGCGCCGGCCGGGAGCGCATCGGCGGGGGAGCGGGACCGCACGAGGAGCGCCACCCACGGCAGGACCAGCCCACCGAGCACGGTGGCCAGGACGGGGCCGAGCGCGGACGTCGTGAAGGCGTGGACGGACTCCACCAGGCCGGAGCGCGTGACGAGCTGGGCCAGGACCACCAGCAGGAACCCCAGTCCGGCCAGCAAGATCGCCCAGGTGCGCCACCGCCCGCTCCGTGTGCGCGGGCCGACGGCGTGCAGCAGCGCCGTGGACGCCAGCCACGGCAGCAGCGACGCGTTCTCCACCGGGTCCCACGCCCAGTACCCGCCCCAGCCGAGCACCGCGTAGGACCACCACGCGCCGAGCCCGACCCCGGCGGTCAGCAGCGTCCACGCCACGACGTTCCACACCCGGGTGGTCGCCGTCCAGCCGGGCGGCAGCCGGCGCCGGACGAGCGCCGCGACGGACAGCGCGTAGGGCACTGCCAGGGCCGCGAACCCCGCGTAGAGCAGGGGAGGGTGCACGCCCATCGCCACGTGGTCCCGTAGCAACGGGCTCGGCGACCCGCCCGACCCGCCCGCCGCCGTGAACGGCGACGCCACCAGGGATACCACGCCGAACACCGCGACCAGGGCGGCGAGCACGCACATGACCACCGCGCGGTCCTGGGGCGCCAGCCGGCGCGTCGTGGCGGTGGCGACCACGGCCACGGTCACGAGCGCGGCCAGCCACAGCAGCAGCGACCCCTCCAGCGCCGACCACATCGCCGTGGCGCGGAAGTACGCCGACATGCCGGAGTCGGTCACGCGTTCCACGTACGGCCACGTGACGTCTCGCCGCAGCAGGGCGACCTCCAGGAGCAGGACGGCGCCCGCGATCGACACGGCGCTCACGACCAGGCTCTGCGGGCCGAGCCTGGCGCCCCGGCCCGCCGTCCGGTCCGGGGCCCGCGAGCCGGCCGGACCTGCCGGCGAACGCGCGGCGGCGCCCCATGCGGCGGCGGCGACCACCGCGGCTGCCAGGGAGACGGCCAGCAGCACCGTGCCGGTCACCATCGGTCCGGTGGTCATGACGTGCCTTCCGGCGGCCGGTACTCGTTCGAGTGCCGCAACAGCACGGACCGTGCGTGCAGCACCCGCCCGTCGAGCACGCCCTCGACGACCGCACCCTCACCTTCGCGAACGGCGGCGGGCAGCGCACCGGCGTAGTGCACGGTCACGTCGGTGGCGCCGTCGGTCAGGACGAACGATGCCCCCGCCGCGTCTTGCGCCACGCTGCCGGACACCACCAGGCCGCCGAGCCGCACGTCGCGGTCCTGGCCGCCCTGTGCCAAGAGCTCGCTGGGTGTGCCCCAGTAGGTGAGCCCGTCCTGCGCCGCGGAGGCCAGGAGGCCGGCGAGGCCGAGCGCGGCGACGACCAGCACGGCCCAGGCGCGCCCGCGGCCGCGGGGCAGGGCCATCTTCATGGCGCCACCGGAAGCCGTGGCCGCGCCTGGTCGGGTTCGGCGACAGCGAGCGGTGAGCCCTGCCCGGCACCGCGCCCGGCACGCTCGAGCACCACGACCGTGGTCAGCAGCGTGCACGCCAGGACTGACACGCCGAGCGTCCAGGCCATGACGGGGGCGATCGGCGCGCCGGTGCCCGGCGCGAGCACCGTGGGCGGCTGGTGGAGCGTGCGCCACCACACCACCGACAGGTGGACCACGGGAACCATGAGGAACCCGAGCACGCCGACGGCGCCCGCGGCACGCCGTCCGCCGGGACCCCTCGCGAGAGCGAGGGCGGCGAGGAAAGCGACGTAGACCAGGCCCATCGCCACCGTCGTCGTGACCCGGGCGTCCCATACCCACCAGGAGCCCCAGGTCTGCGCACCCCAGACGCTTCCCGTGGCCAGGGTCACGGCCGTGAGCACCACTCCGGCCTCGGCAGCGGCACGCGCCACCGGGAGCGGCCGGCCGGCGCCGCGCAGCACCACCGGAAGGCACGCCAGCAGCACGACGGCAAAACACAGGTAGGCCGACCACGCGGCCGGTACGTGCAGGTACATCCAGCGTTGCGCGTCACCCTGCACCGCGTCGGGCGGCGCGACGACGAGCGCCAGGACCAGGGCAAGGGCAGTGCTGAGCGCGGCAGCGAGCGCGAGCGCCCCGCGCCCGCGCGCGGCAGCGACGTGGCCGCGGTTGTCTCTCATGCGCAGACCTCCAGGACGAGCGGGTTGACGGCGATCATGACGATCCCGGCCGCGAAGCCGAGGGACAGGAACGTGCCCAGGCGGCCGAGGAAGCCGAAGAGCGGGGAGCTGTCGCCGGCCGTGGCGTGCCGGCCCGTGCGCCACGCCACGACGCCGGCGGCGAGAGTCAGCACCAGCAGCACCACGTCGAGCGTCACGACGACCGTGCCGATCACCGTCGTGGGCGGGTTCCGGCCCGCGCTGGCGTATGCGGTGCAGGCGAAGTCCTGCACCACGTAGGACAGCCCGAGGGCACATACCCAGGCGACGGGCGGGACAAGGACGGCGGCGACGGCGAGGTGCGTCGAGCGCGGCCGCGTGGCCTCCGGTGCTGCCATGTCACACCACCGCCAACGGCATGAGGTCGGTAGCGGCCCAGGCCACGGCCCAGACGACGAGCACGCCGGTCCACAGGACCGCGGCGTTCTGCAGCATGATGCGGGGACGGATGTCGCGGGTGTGCGTCAGGCGCGCCACAAGGGAGCAGACCGTGAGTCCCAGGCCGAGCAGGATCGCGAGCGCGAGCGTTCCGACGAGCATCAGGACCCCTGAGTCGTAGGAGTGTGCCGTGTGGTCCAGTCCGCCGGCCGGCCACTGGGCGACCGCCAGGACGAGCGCCAGCGCTCCGGCGAACGTGGTCGTCACGGCGGCGACCAGGTGGGCGCCGCGCGCCGTCGGCGGAGCGTCGTGGCTGAGCGGGCCCCGGCGCGACCCCCACCAGGACGCCGCGATCGCCAGCGCCAGTGCCAGGCCGGTCCCTGCCGACAGCCACGGCAGGCCGAGTGCCTTTCCGTGCGGCCATACGGGTGCGTTGACCTGGAGGAAGAGCATGCTGAAAGCGACGGTCGTGACGGCGACGACGAGCACCACCGCCGCGCCGACCGCTCCCCACCAGCCGGGCGACAGCGGGCCCGGCGCCTCGACCAGGTACTCGCCGCCCACCGGCTCGGTGGACTCGCCGGCGCCCAGCTCGCGCTCGTTCTGGAGCTCCCACGCCACGAAGGCCGCGATGATCACGAGCACGCTGGCGCCCAGCACCCAGCCGCTCTCCAGGAGCAGCCCGGCGGCCGCCATCGCGAGCCCACCTGCTGCCAGGAACGGCCAGAACGTCGGGCCTGCCTGGACCGCCGCGGTGTTCGGCAGCGCGCTGAGCACGGTCGTGAAGGGCGTGGCGCGCACGTTCTGCGGGGCATGGTCGAAGGCGGCGGACATTCGTTCCAGCTCCGGGTCGCTCGGCGCCCGGTCCCATAGCGGCGCCCGGCCTGTCACCACCGGGATGCGGCCGAAGTTGGGTGCCGCGGGTGGCGAGTCGGCCACCCACTCGAGCGTGTCCGCGCCCCACGGGTTCGCGCCGGAGCGTTCCCCGCGCCGCAGCGCGCCGAGCAGCGTGGCCGCCGTGAGCACGAGCCCTGCGGCGAAGATGAACGCACCGATGGTCGAGAGCAGGTTCAGCACACCGACGCCCAGCCCGGCGTCGTAGGTGAACACCCGCCGAGGCATGCCCCACAGACCAGACAGGTGCATCGGGAAGAACGTGAGGTGAAAGCCGACGAACGCCAGCCAGAAGCTCACCGTGCCGAGCCGGGCCGACGGCATGCGGCCCGTGAACTTGGGCCACCAGTGGAACAGGCCCGCCAAGACGGGGAACAGCATGCCGCCGATCAGCACGTAGTGGAAGTGCGCCACGACGAAGTACGTGTCGTGGGCCTGCGCGTCGAACGGGGCGGACGCCACCATGACCCCCGTGATGCCGCCGGCCACGAACGTGAACAGGAAGCCGAGCGAGAACAGCATCGGGACCGTCAGCCGGGGCCGGCCGGACCAGAGGGTCGCGATCCACGCGACCACCTGCACACCGGACGCCACGCTGATCGACATGCTCGCGGCCGTGAAGAACGACAGCGTCACGGGCGGGAGCCCGGTCGTGTACATGTGGTGCACCCACAGGCCGAGGCTCATGATCGCGGTGACCACCACGGCGGCGACGACGAACGGATAGCCCACGAGCCGGTGCCGGGAGTGCACCGGCACGACGTGGCTGATGATGGCGGCGCCCGGCAGGAACATCACGTAGACCTCGGGGTGCCCGAAGATCCAGAACAGGTGCTGCCACAGCAGCGGGTCCCCGCCCCGCTCGGTGTCGAAGAACGCCGTGCCGATGTTGCGGTCGAGCTCCAGGAGCAGGGAGCCGACCAGCAGCGGGACGAAGGCCAGGATGATCATCGCCGCGACGCACAGCATCGTCCACGCGAAGATGGGCATCCGGTCCAGCGACATCCCGGGCGCACGCATCGCCAGCACGACGACGATCATCTCGATCGCCGCCCCGATCGCGGCGAGCTCGGCGAGCGCCAGCCCGAACAGCCAGATGTCCATGGCCTTGTCGGCGAACTCGGGACCGGACAGCGGGACGTAGGCGAACCAGCCGGCGTCGGGCACCATGCCGACGACGAAGCTGCTGTACAGGATGATCCCGCCCAGCAGGTAGCACCAGTAGTTGAAGGTGTTGTACCGCGCGAACGGCATGTCGCGGGCGCCGAGCATCAGGGGTAGCAGGTAGGCCGCCAGGCCTTCGAGGAACGGCACGGCGAAGAGGAACATCATCGTCGTGCCGTGCATCGTGAACAGCTCGTTGTACGTCTGTGGCGAGAGCACGTCCTGCTCGGGTTGGGCGAGCTGGACGCGCATGAGCAGCGCCTGCAGGCCCCCGACGAAGAAGAAGACGAACGCGGTGACCATGTAGCGCGTGCCGACGGACTTGTGCTGCACGGGCATGAGGATCCGGCGCCAGCCGCTCGGCCGGGCCCAGGTCTGCGCGAAGCGCGCGCGTTCCTCGGCGCTCGGCCCGGTCTCCTGGTCCGTGGTCACGTGCTACTCCAGGCTCTGCAGGTAGGTGATCAGGGCGTCGAGCTCGTCGTCGTCCAGGTCGGTACCCGGCATGGCGTTGCCGGGCTTGACCTTCTGGGGGTGCTCGATCCAGCGGGCGAGGCTCTCGCGGTCGTTGGGCAGTACGCCTGCGCCGATCATCTGCCGGCTCGCCAGGTGCGTCAGGTCGGGCCCGAGCGTGCCCCGCGCCTCCGTGCCCCCGATGGTGTGGCAGTAGACACAGGACGACGACATGAAGATCTCCCGACCAGCGGCCACCTCAGAGACGGGCCCGACGTCGGCGGCCGGCCCGTCGGCGTCGGCGTCGGTCTGGTCGGCGGACGCGGCGGGGCGTGCCTGCGCGTCGAGCCAGCCGGCGTACTCCTGGGGTTCGTGGGCGACCACGACGAACCGCATCCAGGCGTGCTGGATACCGCAGTACTCGGCGCACTGGCCCCAGTAGGTGCCCGGCTCGTCGGCGTCGAGCGTCAGCACGTTGGTCTGCCCGGGTACGAGGTCCACCTTGCCGCTGAGCTGCGGGACCCAGAAGCTGTGGATGACGTCCGAGCTGGTCAGCTCGACGCGCACCTCCTGGTTCGTGGGGATGTGGATCTCGTTGGCGGTCTCCACGTCGTGCCCGGGGTACCGCACCTCCCACCAGAACTGGTTTCCGTCGACCTCGACGATGGTTGCCGCGTCGGCGACGTCGCCGGTTCCCGCGGTGTCGCGGAGCACGAGCACCGAGTCGGTCATGACCCCGATGATGATCAGCGCCGGCACCACCGCCCCCAGGAAGCCCACGACGAGGTGCCCGTTCCCGGACCTCGCCTCGGGGACGTCGCCGGGAGGGTGCTCGGCGGTTCGCCGTCGACGGACCACTGCGACGAGCGCCACCGTCACGACGACCAGCCAGACCGCGGCCCCGACGATCAGCAGCAGCTGCCAGTGGCTGTCGACCCGGCTGGCGTCGTCGCTCGCGGGCGGAAACATCGACGGGATCCTGGCGGTGATCATGGTGACTCCTTCACCTCGATCGTGACGATCGCCCGGGTGCGCGCCCCGTCCAGGAGCGCCTCGACCACGTACTCGCCCGGAACGGCGAGCCGCTCCGCATGAGTCGCGCCCGCCACCAGGCGGCCCGAGTCGACGGGGTCGGCCCCCGCCGGGACGGCGACCTCGCCGTCGTCGAGCCCGACCGACGCGACCCGCTGGGGGCGCTCCGAGCCGTTGACGAACCGGACCTCGACGCCGGCGGCCGTCTCGAGGCGCACGGGCTCGAATCCGGCGGTCGTGAGGCGCACCTCCACGGGCGGCGGGACATCGGCGTCCCCCGCCGCACACGCCGGCACGCCGGCGACGACGGCGGCCAGCACTGCCGCGGTGCTGACCCGGGCCGGTGCCCCGGCGCGGGTCACAACAACTCTCCGGGGTGCGCGAAGTACCGGTCGCGGAGGGCCTCGGCGGTGCGCAGGGCCAGTGCGCCCACCGTGCCGCTCGGGTTGGCCCCGGGGTTCTGGGGGTACAGGGCGGCACCGGTCACGAACACGTTGGGCGTGTCCCACACCTGCCCGTAGCTGTTGGTCACGCTGTCGCTCGGGTCCCTGCCCATGATGGCGCCGCCGGTGGGGTGCGTGCTCTGGTACTGGTCGATCCGGTACGGGGCCAGCTCCGTGGACACGCTGACCCGGTCGGGGCTCATCGCGCGGAGGATCTCCTCGCAGCGGGCGGCGAGGAAGCGGTACATGTTTCGCTCGTTCTCCCGCCAGTCGAAGGTGATGCGCAGCATCGGCAGGCCCCACTCGTCCCGGTAGGTCGGGTCGAGGTCCAAGAAGTTCCCGGCGTAGGCGGGGCTGTCACCCTCGATGCCGATGCTGCCGATCCGGTCCCACGACCGGCCGAGCATGGTCTTCCAGTCCGCGCCCCACTGCCGGTCCACGAAACCGTCCAGGAGCGCGTCGGACGAGCTGATCGGCTCGCGCTGGCCGGCATCGGCGGAGATGGCAGCGCCCCCCAGGAAGTTCAGGCTGGAGTGGTCGAAGTTGTCGGCGTTGTAGTCGTAGACCTGCGCGTTGGTGCAGCCGTTGCCCATGAAGAAGTTGAACTTCTCGTCCCTCCACAGCCCCTTCGCCGGCGACTTGACGAGCTGGTAGGTGTAATTGCGTCCCACCTGACCGCGGTCGTTGCCGATGCCGTCCGGATGTGCGCTGCCCGTGGACAGGAGCAGCATCCGGACGTTCTCCAGCGTGAACGCCGAGCAGACGACCACCTCGGCCGGCTGCACGTGCTCCTCACCACGCGAGTCGACGTACCGCACGCCCGTCGCCCGCCCGTCGTGAGCGGTCTCGATCCGCAGTACTCGGCAGCCTGTGCGCACCTCGTACCGCCCGGTGTCGAGCGCCGGTGGCAGCCAGGTGGTCAGCGGACTCGTCTTGGCGCCGACCTCGCAGCCGTAGCGCGTGCAGAAACCGCAGTACAGGCAGCCGGCGCGAGTGTTGCCGTACCGGTCGGTGTAGCCCTGCGACAGGATGCCCGCCGGCGTCGGAAAAGGATGCAGGTCCAGGTCTCCGCACGCTTCGGTGAACCGCCCGCCGAACTTGCTGCGGGCGAGCGGGGGGTTGGGGTACGGGCTCTTGCGTTCCCCTTCGAACGGATTCCCGCCCGGCAGGATCTGGCCACCCAGGTTGCCGGCCGTGCCTGAGACGCCCATGTCGTACTCGAGCTGGTCGTAGTAGGGCTCGAGATCCTCGTAGCCGACCGGCCAGTCCTGCGTGGTCATCTCCGCCGGGATCCGATCGCTGCCGTACCGCTCCTCGTTGACGCTTCGGTACCGGAAGTCGTCCGGTAGGAATCGCCACGTCAACGCCGTCCAGTGCACCATCGAGCCGCCGAGGCCCTCGCCGGGATGGAAGCTGCCGAACTGGCGGTAGGGCAGGGAGGGTGAGCGGGCGTCGGGGCGCCACGTCCAGGTGGTGCGCGAGATGTCCTGCATCATCGCGTAGCGGTTACGGAAGCGCAGCGAGTCGTGGTTGTGCGCGAAGTCGGGGTAGGTCCACTGGGCCGGTCCTTGTTCCAGGGACACCATCTGGAGCGAGGTCGGTGGCAGGAGCTGCGATGCGAGGATCGAGGCGGACATGCCGCCTCCGATGGTCACGATGTCCACCGGATCGTGTCGGCGCATCCTCAGCCCTCTCCGACGCCGGCGTGGGGTTGTTCGAGCGCGCGCTGGCCACCGCCGGGGCGGTCCGGGTTCATGACGGGCAGCCCGTGCATCGGCCGCGGTTGCCGGTCCGTGCCCTGGAGCATCTCCTCCGGGGAGTAGGAGCGCTGGGCCCCCGGCCACCCGACGAGCCGCCACCCGGCCAGGTCACGGTTGCCGCCGTAGGCGGGATCGGCGAACATGCCTTCGATCGTGTCGGCGCGCACCATCGAGAAGAAGCCGCCGGGGGACACGGTCCCGAACACCTCTTCAGCCTGGTCCAGCACGTCGTCGCTGGTGGCGATCTCTCCTCCGCCGCCGTCGTCGGTGGCCTGGTCAGGGCCCTCGCCGGTGATCCGGTCGGCGGCAGAGCTGCGCTGCTGGTGGTCGTCCAGGACGACGATGATCCCGTCCTGACGTTCTGGGTCCAGGTCGGCGAAGAGCCGGCCGAACCGGGTCTGCGCGTACCGGTCGAGTGCGGCGAGCCCGAGCCGGTAGAGCTCCTGCGGCGGGCGGCTGCCCTGGTACCCGTACCGGTAGAGCTGGGCCTCGGCGACCGGCACAGCCCCCTCCTCCACCTCGCTCGGAGCCTCCTCGTAACTACCGGCGAAAGGTCCTTGTGTGTAGGTGGGCTCGGCGTACGGCGAGGGGTCGGCCAGCTTCGCGTCGATGTACCTGGCCACGCCCATCTGGACTGCTCCCGGGTCCTTGTCGTCGCCGGGCACGAGGCGGGAGAGCATCGCCTCGAGCAGGCGTACCTCCTCGTCGACGAGGAAGCGGAAGCTGTCCGGCACCTCGTCGGGCGGCAACGGGGAGCGCTCGGGCTGGTGGACACCTTCGTCTGTGCCGGCGGCGCCACCCGCCCCGGCAGGACCCGTGGCGTCCGGCGTGCAGGCGGCCAGCGCGGCACCGCCGACCAGACTCGTGCCACCGAGCACCGACAGGGACTTGAGTACCGAGCGCCGCGTCAGCGCCGGTCCCGGCTGCCTGCCCGACTCGCTCTCGGGCCCGTCGGTGCTGGTCTCCTCAGTGGTCACTGCATCACCTCGGTGTGAGTCGCGGCGGGTCGGCCGTCTTCGGCCATTCGACGCTAACAACGCCGCCGTCACTCGCAAGCCCGACCGGCGGTCGCTTTGTCGCTACCTCGCTCATCGGTTCTGGCGGGTGCGAGTGGCCCGGCTGAACAGAATGATCGGTGCACAGGTAGCTACCCGGTCTGGAGGGTCACCATGGCGCAGACGATGTCGCACACGAAAGCCCTGACGCAGTATCAATGGCTTGCTTTCGTGGTCGGTGTCATCTATCTCACGGTCGGGGTCGCTGGATTCTTCATCACTGGTGCCGAAGGCGTAGCAGAGCGCGGCGCGAGCCAGAAATTGTTCGGCCTCGCCATCAATCAACTACACGATGTCGTGCACCTGTCGACGGGGTTTCTCGGAGTCATCATGTGGTCCGGCGCCAGCCGCGCACGAGCATTCGGATGGTCGATCGTGGCGGTGTACAGCACGATTTTCCTCAGCGGACTGACCGCAGTAAAGGGGCCGGAAGGTGGTCCCGTCAATATTGATGTGGCGGGAAGCTGGCTGCACATTCTGACTGTTGTCGCTGGGCTGCTGATCGCCCTCTGGCCCGACGGCGACCGCTCGCATCCGGACCGCCCGGCGTGAGGCCATCCCTCATTCCCTCAGCTCGAGGATCTCGACGCGTTCGGCGATGACTACCGCTTCGCCGGCATACTCCTCATATACCTCGTAGGGAACGGTGTAGTCCTCCTGGAACTCGCCGAGGGAGAGCCGCCGGACGGTCCCGGTGACCTCGACCACCGTCTCGTCCTCGACGAGCGCGTGCGTCGCGTGCAGGCCCTGGTCGACGAAGTCGGCCGACGGACTCATCACCAGGACCGACGGTTCCAGCACGCCCGGGTCGCCGATGAGGAACGCGCCGGCGTCGAGTATCAGCAGGACCTCGCCCTGGACCGTGACGACGCGTCCGGCGAGGCCCGGCTGGTCCTGCCGGTCCTCCTTGCCCTCGGGCACCTCCGCCTCAGCGACATCCGCCACGGTCACGTTCTCGCCAGGGGCCGGGGCGTCGTCCCCGCATGCCGCAAGCAGGCAGATCAGGGCTACCAGCAGAGCCGGCACGAGGAGTCGTCGGTTCGTCGTGGTCGCCATGGCCGAGTCTGGGACCTGGTGCATGCGACTACCTGAGCGGCCGGGTGAACGCGGTCATGTTCCGTCTCCTCCGTCGGGTGCTCTTCGATGCTGCACCGTCGTGCGGGGACACGCATCTGGGACACCAAGGCGGACAAATCCGTTGGCAAGGCCGACCGATGTGCAGGATCGGCACTCAGCGTGGTCCGCGCAGCGGGCCGACCACCGGCAGCCACTCACGGATGCCGGCCACCTCGACACCCGGTGTGCGGTAGTACGGGTCGGCGTCGAGCAGGCGGTCCAGCTCCGCTCGCCCGACGTCGAACAACAGCAGCGCGCCCGAGTCGTCCGCCCACGGACCGGCTGCGAGCAGGGTTCCGTCGTCGTGCAGGCGCGCCAGGATCGCGCGGTGCGCCGGACGCGCGGCGAGGCGTTCGGGAGTGGCAGCGAAGGTCAGCTCGAGAATCAGCATGCGGGCGACGGTACGGTCGGACGATGGGGCGCTCGGTATCGGCCGATACATCCACGACCTGGCAGGCGCTGGCCACCTTGCCGCTGCTGGCGGGGCTGCCCGATGACCGGCTCCGCCTGCTCTGGTCCGCCTCCGTGCCCCGCCGCCACGAAGCCGGAGACGTGCTGCGCCGCGTCGGCGACCCGGCCGGGCACCTGCTGCTCCTGCTGCACGGCCAGGTGTCGGCCACGATCACCACGGCCACCGGCCGCGTCATCCGCTTCGGCGAGTGGACCGCACCCAGCGCCCTGGACAAGATCGCCGTGCTCGACGACCGCGGGCACCCGTCCTCGCTCACCGCCGTCACCCCCTGCTCTGTCCGGTACCTCCCGCGCGCCCGGTTCGAGGAGCTCGTCGACGACGTGGCCGCCGTCCGCCGCCATGTGCTCCGCCTCCTCGCGCAGCAGGCCAGGCAGCAGCAGGAGCGCTTCGCCGACACGGCCACGAGGTCCGTCGAGGAGCGGCTGGCCGCCTGGCTGCTCGAGGGGGCCGAGGCGGCCCCCGGATCAGGTGTCGAGCTGCCGGGCACCCAGCAGGAGCTCGCCGACCTGCTTGGCACGACGCGTGTGACGGTCACCCGCACGCTCTCCCGGATGCGCCGCGACGGCCTCGTCGAGCTGACCGGTCGCACTGTCGGCGTGCTGGCGCCGGAGCTCCTCGCGCTCCGGGCCGGTGGCCACGGGCCGTCCGGGCAGCCTCAGGTGAACGCCGGGTAGCCGGTCGTCTCCGCGTCGGTGCCCCAGGTCGCCCACGCCCATTTCCGGTCCGCTGTTCGACGGTGTGCATCGCCGAGCCCAGCCGCGACAAAACATGACAGGCCGCCGGAGAAGAGGCGTATCACGTCATTTCTCCGGTGTGTTTTTTCTATGTCCCTGGTGCACCCTCGTTGCAGCCCTAAGAATGGCTTTAACGCTGGCCAAGAGGGGTAGATCCGAAGTGTTTCATGCGTTCTGGAAGACCTGATGTCTCACGGCGACCGTTATCTGATCGAGACAAGACTCTTGTTGTTATGTAGCGTCGGATTAGTTGTGCCACCGGAGGCATAGCCGTGGGCCCTATTCCCTGGTTCGGTACGGGACCGCGTAGTCAGCGAGTTGGAGAACATCGGTGAGTACCAGCGCCCGACGCGGTCGATTCCGCGCCGATCATGCTCCTATCACTTCCCTGATGACCTTGACCCGTACTGCGGCCCGCTCGGGCGCAGTGATCGCGGCATCGTCCGGACTCCTTGTGACGGCGTTCATGCCAAGCGCGCACGCCGTCGTGGGAGACGGTTCGACCCGCTTGGCAGACGCCGACATGACCGCACTGACCCAGGACGCCCCCAGGGAGTCCGTGACGGCCCCGGCGGTACAGGTCGCGACCGACGCGACGCTCGACATCGAGAGCAAGGCCGTCACGGTCACCCCTGCCCCCGAACCCGAACCACCACCCGAACCTGCGCCTGAGCCAGAGCCCGTGGTGGACACCACCACCTCTCCCGAGGCGGAGGTGGAGACACAAGCCGCGGTCGCGGAGGCCGAGCCGGCCACCCCGGGCTACGCGTCCGACGGGTCCATCGGTGCCCAGGCCGTGGCGATCGCCAAGCAGTACCTCGGCATCGCCTACACGTACGGTGGTGAGTCCCCCGGCACGGGATTCGACTGCTCGGGCCTGATCAAGTACGTCTACGCCCAGCTCGGCGTCGAGCTGCCGCACTCGTCGTCCTCGATGGTGGCCTCCGGCTACCAGGTCGCGACGCCGATCCCCGGCGACATCGTGTGGACCCAGGGCCACGTCTCCCTCTACGCGGGTGACGGCATGGTGGTCGAGGCGGCCAACTACGGAACGCCGGTGCGCCACACCGCCCAGTGGCAGGACTACGCGGTCTACATCCGCCCCTACTGACGGACGCCCTCTGGGTCGTGGGCGTGATCCTTGCGCCCCGGCGCCCGTCCAGGCGCAACGATCACGCCCACAACCCAGGAGGACGGCGCTCCGGTTCCGGTGCGAGTGAACGCCGCTGCTTCCATGCTGGACGTTCCGCTTGACGTCTACGGGGGAGTTGCACATGTCGGACCAGACCACGCCGCAGGACCCCACCACCCAGCACCCGCGACCGGAGCAGCCGGCGGACGACCTGCGGCCGCCGGGTCGCACGGGCGATATGTCGCAGGAGCCGGACCATGGGGAGTCGACCTATCGGGGATCCGGCCGGCTCGACGGCAAGCGGGCGCTGATCACGGGCGGCGACTCCGGCATCGGGAGAGCTGTCGCCATAGCGTTCGCACGCGAGGGCGCAGACGTCGCGATCTCCTACCTGCCGGAGGAAGAACCGGACGCCCGGACGACGGCGCACTGGATCGAGGACGCGGGTCGCAAGGCGGTGCTGCTGCCGGGTGACATCCGAGACGAGGAGTTCTGCCGCCGGCTCGTCGCCGACGCGGTGGCCGGGCTCGGCGGCCTCGACATCCTGGTGAACAACGCCGCGTACCAGATGTCCCAGGACGAGGGACTGCGCGAGATCACGACGGACCAGCTCGACCGGGTGCTGAAGACCAACGTCTACGCGCTGTTCTGGATCACCAAGGCCGCACTGGACCACCTGCCGCGCGGCGGGTCGATCATCAACACGACGTCGATCCAGGCCTTCGAGCCGAGCCCCCAGCTGCTGGACTACGCCACGACGAAGGCGGCGATCCTCAACTTCACGAAGGGGCTGGCACAGCAGTTGGCGCCGGAAGGCGTTCGCGTCAACGCGGTGGCCCCGGGACCGATCTGGACGCCGCTGATTCCCGCGACACTGCCGGACGGGGCAGTGGAGCAGTTCGGCGGCGATACGCCGTTGGGTCGAGCCGGTCAGCCCGCGGAGCTGGCACCGGCCTACGTGTTCTTCGCGTCACAGGAGTCGAGCTACATCACCGGCGACCGCATCGGTGTGACAGGAGGCCGGCCGCTGTAGCGCTGCAGCGCGTCGGTCGCGGCGCTTATCTGAGCAGCTGGTCCGCTGCGACCGACAGCCGCACCTCGCTGCCCGTGACCGTGGCGATCTGATCCGCTTCGACGTAGCGGTGCCCGGCGAACAGGCCGCTGGCGTCGACCCGGATGTACCCCAGGCGTGCGAGGCGCTCCTGGGCCTGCTCGCTCAAGCCGCTGTCGGTGCCGAACACCTGGGCGGCCCACGCGAACGGACCGCCGGGCTCGTCAGGCGACTGGCCGGCGCTGGTGGCAGCGCCCGCATCGGACATGTGCACCTCGTCGACGGTTCCCACCGTCTCACCGCCGGCGTCAACCACCGTCATCCCGGTGGTGACGTCGCGGATCGGTCCCTTGGGTCCTGTGAACTCGGTCATGGTCGCTCCTCGTGACGAGATCGGTGGGTGCTCTCCGATGCTGCCCCGATCGGCGAGGGCTCGCACCTGGGTACACGCGCGCTACTCTGACCATCACCAGGCCCCTGTGCCCTCCTCGGAGGGTGTGGGCCGTGCGAGTCAGCGCCAGAAAGAGGAGCTTCGTGAACCCTGGCCCCGGTCCCGGACAAGCTCCGATGGACAGCGACATCGAGAAGGCGCTTGCCGGAGGTGCCCGGCAGCCCCTTGGCAGGTACCGGTTCGACCTGGCGACAGGGGAGTGGGCGTGGTCCGACGAGGTGTACGTCATGCACGGCTTCGAGCCGGGTGACATCGTGCCGACGACGCCTCTCATGCTCGCGCACAAGCACCCGGACGACAGGGCTCGGGTCGACGGCGTCCTGCGGCGGGCGGCGGACACCGGGCAGCCGTTCAGCTCGGTGCACCGGATCGTGGATGCCGCGGGCAGGACCCGCACGCTGGCCGTCACCGGTCAAGGGCGTCGTGACCCCGTGACGGGCCGGGTGACCGAGCTGTTCGGCTACTTCATCGATGTCACCGAGTCACAGCGTGAGGCTGCGGCGCGTGAGGCGACGGCGTCGATCCAGGCCTCGGCAGAGCGGCGGGCGGAGATCGAACAGGCCAAGGGCGTGCTCATGGTCGTCTATGGCAAGGACGAGGAAGCGGCGTTCGGTCTGTTGCGGGAGGCGTCCAACCAGTCGAACGTCGCCGTCCGGGACATTGCCTATTCCTTGGTCCACCTGTTCTCCGGGCCGGACGTCACGGAGTTCCCGACCCGTGAGGCGATCGACAAGTTCCTGGCCGCCCCGGTCCTGCCGGACGACCTCTGACCCGCCGGCCCACGCCGGGCGTTGACCGCCGCTGAACCGGGCTGAGCTGTCCGGCGGTAGACTCCAGGTTCTCGGCGATCCAGCAGAGCCATGACCCGCCCCGCTGTGGTTCACGGAGACCTGTGGTTCACGGAGACACCCGGTGGCGTGTCACCATCGGCCTGAGCCCGGGGCCGCGGCCGGCGCAGGCGGAGACGCTGCGTGGTGATCCGGCGGCCGACCGGAGCCCCTGGCCCGGGCTGCCCGCCTCATGGGCCGGATATCCGACGTTCGACCGGTGCTGGGCGCGTACCGCCTCAGCAGCGGTACGGATGCAGTGAAGGAGGAGATGTGGCAGGACCAGGCCGACGCAAGTCCGGTCGCGCGCGGGCCGGGTCCGGTGCCCAGCGCCGCCGGTCGCCGCGGCCCGCCGAGCAGGGGATCATCCCGGTGCTCGCTGAGGTCGCGCGCGAGGTCGACGGCGCCGTGCGGCGACCGCCGACGCGCCCGGCGTTGCGCACCAAGTTCCAGGTGGTCGCGCTGCTCATGCGGGAGGAGCGGGCCCGGGTCAGGGCCGACAGCGCCCTGACCGAGTCCCAGCGAACCCAGCAGCTCAAGCGGCTCGACGGGGTGGCCACCCTGCTGGCGAGGATCGCTGCCCGGGACACGTCGCTGCTCGAGCTGCTCGCCGAGGACGCCCGGGTCTCCGAAACGGCGCGCGCCTTCAAGGCGACCATGATGCGCGCCGCCGGGCTGGAGCCACCCGAGGAGCCCCCGCCGCCCGCCCCGGCCGCGCCGTCGCCCGGTGCTGAGAAGCGGGTCGTTCCCCGCTCGGTGATCTCGCGCCAGCTGGCGAACCCGTTCCTCGCCCCGGACTTCGAGGCCGCAGCCGAGCGACAGCGCCCGCAGGCCCGCCGACTGGCCGGCTGGGAGCTGCTCGAGCCCCTCTTCCGGTCTTTCGAGTACGCGGGCGCCGGCGTACCCGCGTGCATGCCGCTGCCCGAGCCTCGCTCGGTGTCCGCTCCCCATGGGCGCAAGCTGATGCCGCACCAGGCCAAGGTCGTCGAGGCCACGGCCCGCGGGCATCGCACCTTCCTGCTCGCCGACGAGCCCGGGCTGGGCAAGACCGCCCAGGCGCTGCTCGCCGCCCAGGCGGCCGACGCCTACCCGCTGCTGGTCGTGACGCCCAACGTCGTGAAGACGAACTGGGCGCACGAGGTCGAGATGTGGACGCCGAAGCGTCGGCCGACCGTGGTCCACGGCGACGGCGAGCGGGTCGACGGGTTCGCCGACGTCGTGATCGTGAACTACGAGCTCCTGGACCGGCACATCGGCTGGCTCGGCGACCTCGGCTTTCGCGGCATGATCGTCGACGAGGCGCACTTCATCAAGAACAAGGGCTCCCAGCGCTCCCAGCACGTGCTTGCCGTCTCCGAACGGATCCGCGCGCGGACCGCCCGGCCGCTCCTGATGGCGCTCACCGGGACCCCGCTGATCAACGACATCGAGGACTTCCGGGCGATCTGGCAGTTCCTCGGCTGGATCGACGACGCGAAGCCGCTCGGCCCGCTGCTGTCCGCCCTCGAGGACACCGGCCTCACCCCGGCCGACCCGGGCTTCTACGCCGCCGCCAGGACCAGCGTGATCGACCTGGGCATCGTGCGCCGCCGCAAGGCTGACGTGGTCGCCGACATCCCCGCCCGCCGGGTGGCGGACCTGCCGGTCGAGCTCGATGGTGCGGCGGGCCGCTCGATCCGTGCCGCCGAGGTCGCGCTCGCCGAACGTCTGGTCGGTCGCTACCGGTCCGCCGTGGAGGCGCGTGGCGACGACGTCGTCACGGACGGGGTCGACCTCGACCTCGCGCGCCGGGTCGCGGCGGCGGAGCTGAAGGACTCGAGTTCGAAGGCCGGTGGCGAGAACGTGTTCACCATGGTCCGCCGGATCGGCCAGGCCAAGGCCGGGCTGGCCGCCGACTACGCCGCGCAGCTGGCCCGCAACGTCGGCAAGGTGGTGTTCTTCGCCAAGCACGTCGACGTGATGGACCGGGCGGAGCAGACCTTCGCCGATCGCGGCATCGGGTACGCCTCGATCCGCGGCGACCAGACGCCCAAGGTGCGCGAGAAGAACCTCGCCGCGTTCACGGGCGACCCCGACGTGTCGATAGCGGTGTGCTCCCTGATGGCCGCCGGAGTGGGGCTGAACCTTCAGGTGGCCTCCAACCTGGTCCTGGCCGAGCTCTCCTGGACCCACGCCGAGCAGACCCAGGCCATCGACCGGATCCACCGGATCGGCCAGGCCGAGCCCGTCACCGCTTGGCGGATCATCGCCGCCCAGACCATCGACTCCACGATCGCCGAGCTGATCGACAGCAAGTCCGGGCTGGCCGCCAGGGCACTCGACGGGGCGGGCGACGAGGACGCGGCGTCATCCACGGACGTCCAGCTCGATGCCCTCGTCGCCCTGCTCACCGACGCGCTCGGCGCCGACACGTGACAGCCGACCACGGTTCCGCGCGGCCCGACGTCCGCGGGCCGGTCAGGCCCGGCGCACCACCGGCGCCTCGCCGGACCAGCTCAGGACGCGGTCGCCGCTCGGCGTGCTGATCCGGGCGGAGAGCCCGTCCACGGTGGCGCTGACCGCGTCCGGCGCGCCTGCGTCCCCGATGCCGGCCAGCCGCACGTGCGCGACGAGCAGCGAACCTTGCCAGGTGCCGGTCACGGCGGGCACCAGGGCCCAGGGGCCGTAGGCGGTGCCCGCGGGTGCTCGGAGGACGCCGCAGGCGTCGAACCCGGACAGGCCGGACACGTGGGACTCGAGCCCACCCCCGGCGACCCTTGACGCAGGCCCGGCCGGCCCGGATGGCCCGTCCGGATCGGCCACCGTCAGGCCGGCTGGTTCCTCGCCGGCCAGCGCCCAACCGGTCAGTCGTACCGGGGTGCCCGGACGCAGGCCGCGTAGCCGTACCACTCGCACCTCGTCGGCGCCGTCCGCGAGCACGAGGCTGTCCACCCATGCGCCGGGCAGGCTGGTGCCGGGGGAGCGCCGCGGCCCGGCCGCGAATCCTGCCGTGCCCGGGAAGTGGGGTCGCCAGGCGGAAGCGGCCCAGCCCGCACCCGTCCCCAGCGGATGAATCCGGCGCCGCGCGCTCACCCGGCCGTCGTGCTCGATCTCCACCGAGTTGTCGGCCACGTTCGACGCCGTCGTGGGGCCCGTCCGGGTCGAGTACGCGAGCCGGGCGTACAGCGGGTCGGCGGCACCGTCCTCGCCGGCCCCCGGGTGCAGGTGGTCGCTGCCGTGGTTGTGCACGCGTACCAGGCCGTCCGTCGTGCGCTGCACCAGCCAGCCGACGGTGCGGATCTCGACCGTCCCGTCCTGCGCCGGCGGCGCCTCCTCCGTCGCCGTCCAGTACTCGTCGTCCGGCGGGAGGAGCAGCCCGGCGAACCCGTGCACCGCCCAGTACGGCGACGCCGGCCCCGAGTACGGCTGGAGGCTGGCCTCGTGCGGGCCGTGCCAGCCGAGGCCGAAGAGCCCACGCTCGATCGAACCTCGATCGAGGAAGTACCGCAGCGTGCGGCTCGTGAGCCCACGTGCCGCTCCGGCCGACCACGGGTGGCGTCCGGTCACGGAGGCTATCGCCGGTGCCGCCAGGGCGGCAGTCCGGTAGGTGAGGGAGCGTCCCTGGTACAGCGGCGCGCCGTTGTCGTCGAAGGTGGGCAGGTAGGTGCCGAGGAACTTGACCAGCCGGTCGCCGAACCGGGCGAGGAGCTCCTGGTCCTGGCGGATCCAGGCCTGCAGCACCGGGTAGAAGTGCATGATCCAGCCGATGTAGTGGTCGTACGCCCGGCCGTCGCCGTCCCGGTACCAGCCCTCGCCGTCGTACCAGTGCTCGATCAGCTCCAGCCCGTGCTCGAACGACGCGGCGCTCGCCGCGTCCCCGCGTCCGACGTCCTCCAGGAAGCCCGCCACCATCATGGGGAACAGGTACCAGTTGTTGGGGGCGGGGTCGTGGGTCAGCGCGCCGTGCAGCCATCGCGCGACGCCGTCCTGCTCGCCCGGGTCCAGGGTGTCCCACAGCCACTGTCGGCTGAGGTGCAGCCCGAGCGCCACGGACGCGGACTCGACCATGGGCTGACCCGCATCGGCGATCGAGCGGATGTCTTGCCACGACTCGTCGGTGCGTGTTCCATCGACGGTGTGCCGGGTGCCCGCGACCAGACCGCGCCGGTAGAACGCGAGGTGACTGTGCGGGTCCGCGCCGTCGTCGCCACGCACACGTGTCGCGGCCAGCACGAAGGTGCGCGCCCAGCCCTCCAGACCGTCGGACAGGGTGCCGGAACCCGAGGGGCGGCCGGGTAGGTCGAGCTGTGCGGCATCCGCACTCGCGTACCGCCTGACCGCGAGCAGGAGGTTGTCCGCGATCTGGCCCCAGTGCGCACGGCCCAGTCCGGTCAGAGGGCTGAGCCTTCGGTCCTCGGCCGGGATCGGCAGGTCCCAGCCCATGGCGGTTGCGTCAAGTGTCATCGTCGTCTCTCTCGGTTGATCAGGACTGGACGCTGCCGGCCCATGCGTGCGGCCTCCACCAGGGCGTCCGGCAAGCGCGCACATGTTCCCTGACTGCGCGGCCTAGCGCTCGCGCTGTGCCCTCAACATCGTTGTCGTGCTTCGTCAAGGGACGCTAGGACACCGCTCGAAACTCCGTCGACGGATCCGATCAAAGTTGATCAATGCGATCGCCGGCGTGGGCGACCGGCCTGCTGCTCGAGAGCAACGCAGCAGGCCGGCGGAGGCGTCAGCGAACGATCTCGGCCAGCCATCGGTCGATCGGTCGCGGGTTCAGGCCGAGAAGACTCTGTGCGCTGTCGCCGTGACTGATGGTGTTGGCGGTCTCGGCATTGAGTGCCTGGTAGAGGCCCACGACGGGGGCGCTGGCGTCAGTGCCGAACAGCGGCGTGATCAGCGCTCCGAACGCGTCGGGGGTGATGGCCTCGTACACGACCGCGCGCCCGAGCTGCTCCGAGAACCCGGCCGCGAGGTCGGGCCCGGTCAGGCCGGGCAGGTGGCCGATGGACACGGTCCCCGTCACGGACGGGTCCTCCAGGAGTCGGACGGCGACGTCGGCGACGTCGAGGTGCGAGCTCCACGAGACGGGGAACGCCTCGGGGAGCGGGTAACGCAGCACACCGTCCTGCCGGGCCGGGCCGTCGACGACGGGGAGCAGCAGGTTCTCCAGGTACAGCCGCGGAGCCACGACGGCGGTGGAGACGCCGGTGTCCGTGACCCTCCGGATCAGGTCCGTGACGGGGCTGTCCTCCGGCGCCTGCAACGGTGAGTCGGGCTGATCGACGACCTGCCCGCTGGTGGAGATCACGACACGGCCCGGGCGGGCGGCCGCGATGGCGGTGGCGATGGCGTCGACGTAGGCGACCGTCTGGTCGGGGCCGGTCATGGGCAGGTGGACGAACACGCCGTCCGCGCCGGTGTAGGCGGCGACCAGCGAGTCGGCGTCCGCCAGGTCGACGGTGACGGACTCGACGCCGTCCGGGACGTTCGCCGTCGAGCGGACGGCTGCGACGGGACGCATGCCGGCGGCCAGGAGCGCGGAGACGACGGGGGCACCCTGGGCGCCGGTGGCGCCATGCACGATGTAGGTCATGGAGCCATTAGTGCATGGGGTGCATCAGTTACGTCAACTGCACTAATAGCGATAGGGTGGGCTCATGAACGAGGTCGAGCTGCCGGAGTGCGGAGTGGCACGCTTCCTGCTGCTGTTCGAGGGGCCGTGGGCGACGCTGATCGTGCGCGAGCTGATGCACGGCCCGCAGCGGTTCGGCGAGCTGCGTGCCGCGCTCGGCGGTATCAGCGCACACACACTGACCAGCCGCCTCCGCATGTTCGAGGCGCGGGGCATCGTGACCCGCACCGCGTATGCGGAGATACCCCCTCGTGTGGTGTACGAGCTGACGCCGCTGGGGTGGCGGCTGCGGCCGGTGCTGGACGCGATGTACGAGTGGGGGATGGCGGCGCCCGTCTCGGCGTTCGTGCCGGAGGCCAAGGACGCCAGGGAAGAAGGCACATGAACCAGACAGCGATCGTCACCGGCGGCGCCGGTGGGATGGGCCTGGCGACCGCGAGGATCCTCGGCCGAGACCACCGCGTCGTCATCGCCGACGTCGACCAGCAACGCCTCGACCAAGCGGTCGCGGAGCTGAGCAAGGACGGCGTCGACGCCGTCGCCGCTCGCTGCGACATCACCAGCCGGCAATCGGTCCAGGACCTGTTCCGCGATGCCGGCTCCGGCGGCACCCTGCGCGCGGTCGTGCACAGCGCCGGCGTCAGCCCGCAGATGGGCGACGCCGGGAAGATGATCGCCATCAACGCGCGGGGAACCATCCATCTCACCGAGGCCGCTCTGGCGCTCGCGGGTGAGGGCTTCGCCCTGGTCAACGTGGCGTCCTCCGCCGCCCACATGGCGCCGCGGGCTCTGATCTCCCACCGCACCTACCGCCTGGCGTTCACCGACCCGGCGCGCCTGGCGTCCAGGCTCACCGCCCGCACCAACCTGGCACCACGCAACCTGCGCTCCGGGCTGGCGTACTCCCTGAGCAAGAACTTCGTCATGTGGTACTCCCAGGAGATGGCCGCACGGTTCGGCGCCCAGGGCGCACGCATCCTGTCCGTCTCTCCGGGCAGCTTCGACACCACGATGGGCCGGCTGGAGGAGAAGAGCGGATCGCACAAGCTCGCCGAGTACGCCGCCCTGCACCGCTACGGGAAGCCCGAGGAGATCGCGGAGGTCCTCGCGTTCTGCGCCAGCGACCGGCCCGGCTACCTCACCGGCGTCGACATCCTCTGCGACGGCGGGACCAAGGCCGGGCTCGACCTCAAGGGCACCCTGGCCATCGCCAGAGGTAACTGAGGTCTCGACCCCCGGGTCACGGCCCATCCATTTCTGTCCCGGCTCCGAACGACCTGCACGAGCGGTGCCGCGACGCCCTGTGCGGCCGGCCATCGCGTGCTGTCACCACACAGAATGGAAAATGCCATGACACAGTCCACGTCGTCGACGCGAAGCCGGGCACCGCACCAGTGGCTCGCCGTCACGATCGGTGCGGTCTACCTCCTGGTGGGCGCTGCCGGGTTCCTGGTGACCGGGTTCGACGGTTTCGCCGAGCACGACCACGACCAGACGCTCCTCGGGTTCGCCATCAACCCCCTGCACAACATCGTGCACCTCCTGATCGGGCTCCTCGGGGTGACCATGTGGTCCGTCCCGGGCCGAGCACGCGTGTTCGGCTGGCTGCTCGTCGTCGGGTACGGGGCGACCTTCGTCTACGGCCTGATCGCCGTGAACAACCCGGACATCAACATCCTCAACATCAACGCGGCGGACAACGTGCTGCACATCCTGAGCGCCCTGGCCGGCCTGGCCATCGCACTGTGGCCGCACCGGCAGGCCGACGCCGCCGCACCCGGGTCGCACTGGTCCTGACCGGACACGTCACGACGAGCTTGTGACGTCCTTCCACCCTGCCGCGTCCTACGGGTGTCGCCGGTCCCGGCGGCTCGCATCCACCGATGCGGCAGGGCAAGGTAGGGAAGGTCGAGATCAAGCCGGTGACCGAGCCCGGCACCGCCTGGGTCGTGCACGAGACCAAGAGCAGCTACCCGACGGAGGGCAGTACCTCATGTGGTGGAGGCGGCGTCCCGGTCGGTCACCTGTGTGACGTCGGGGTTCCGTCGTCGCGGTGCGCGAGCGTGGCGAGCGCGTTCTTCCAGTGCCCCTCGGCGGCGGCCGCGTGGCGTTCGGTGTCGAAGCTCTCCTCGACCACGGTGACGAGCGTGCCGTGGTCGTCGGGCTCGAGCATGATGCGGATCTCGTGGTAGTTCGCTGGGACGTCCTCGAGCCCGTTGAGCGGCGCGAAGTGCGTGAAGTGCAGCAGCCGCGGCCGCTCGACCGCGATGACCTGGCCCTTGTCGGCGAACACCCGGCCGAAGAAGTGGCCCTCGAAGGTGATCGGGCTGCCCGGACGGAAGTCCGTCTCGATGTTGGCGCCGAGCACCCATCGCGCCCCGGGGTGCATGAGCTCGGCCCAGACCCGCTCGGGCGGCTCGGCGACGTGCGTCGTCGCGGTGACGGTGTGGCGCGGGGTGTCTGTGCTCATCGCTGCCCTCCGTGGTGCTCTCGCACACGACGGTACCGCGCACCTCGGACCTCTGTGCTCCCGCGCGCCTCCGCAGGGCTCGCCGTGGCAAGTTGTGCCGAGATCGAGTAACGACAAGGCAATGAGCGTCCCCAAATTCGCGTTCAGCCCCGGGTGACCCGCTAGTGTGCCGCCATTGCTAATCCGTGACCGCACTCACAGGTCGCTCGCTGCCAAGGACGCCACTTGCGCGGTGTGGCGCGCGGACGCGCTGGTCTCCGCCGGTGCGCGTGTCCGAATGTTCCTACTCTGGAGTCACTATGAGCCTCGCCGACAGCATCGGCACCGCGAACGACCTCATCTGGTCGATCCCGCTGATCGCCCTCTGCCTTCTCGCCGGTCTGTACTTCTCCGTCCGCACCGGTTTCCTCCAGGTCCGGCACCTCCCCGACATGATCGACCAGCTCAAGAAGGGCGAGAAGTCGGAGGACGGCACGTCCTCCTTCCAGTCGCTGATGATGTCGCTCGCCGGCCGCGTGGGCATGGGCAACATCGGCGGCGTGGCCACGGCGATCGCCTTCGGTGGCCCCGGCGCCGTGTTCTGGATGTGGACCTCGGCGTTCCTCGGTGGCGCCACATCGTTCGTCGAGTCCACCCTCGGCCAGATCTACAAGGAGCGGGACCCGGACACCGGTGAGTACCGCGGTGGCCCGGCCTACTACTTCGAGAAGGCGTACAAGCACAAGGCTCGTGGCCTCTCGCTGACCTACGGGATCATCTTCGCGGTCGTCACCATCCTCGCGATGAGCTTCTTCCTGCCCGGCGTGCAGGCCAACGGCATGGCCTCGGCGATCGACAACGCGTGGGGCATCCCCACCTGGGTCACCGCCATCGGCCTGGTGATCCTGCTGGCCTTCATCGTCATCGGTGGTGTCAAGCGCATCGCGCACTTCGCGGTGATCGTGGTCCCTGTGATGGCGCTGCTCTACATCCTCATCGCGGTCGTCGTGTTCTTCATGAACTTCAGCGAGATCCCCCGTGTGTTCGGGCTGATCTTCGGCAGCGCCTTCGGCGTCCAGCCGATCTTCGGCGCGATCCTCGGCCTCGCGGTCAAGTGGGGCGTGCAGCGCGGCATCTACTCCAACGAGGCCGGTCAGGGCACCGGGCCGCACGCCGCCGCCGCCGCCGAGGTCTCGCACCCGGCCAAGCAGGGCTTCGCGCAGTCCTTCGCCGTGTACGTCGACACGCTGTTCGTCTGCTCGGCCACCGCGTTCATCATCATCTCGACCGGGATGTTCAACACCTTCGCCGGTGAGTCATGGCCGGGTGAGGTGGTCTACGAGGGCAACGGTGGCCTGAGCACCGACGTCGAACCAGGTCCTGGTTTCGTGCAGCAGGGCCTCGACTCGGTGTTCCCGGGTGCCGGCCCGACGTTCATCGCCATCGCTCTCGCGTTCTTCGTGTTCACCACGATCGTGGCCTACTACTACATGGCCGAGACCAACCTGAACTACCTGACCCGCAAGATGGAGAACCGTGTCGCGGCCCGGGCCATGCAGCGGGTGCTGCAGGCGCTGGTGCTCGTCGCGGTCGCCTACGGCGCCGTGACCACCGCCGGTGCGGCCTGGGGTCTCGGCGACATCGGTGTGGGCTCGATGGCCTGGCTGAACATCGTCGGCATCCTGTTCCTCCAGGTCCCCGCCCTGAAGACGCTCAAGGACTACCGCGACCAGAAGCGGCGGGGCCTGGACCCGCAGTTCGACCCGCGGCAGCTCGGCATCGAGAACGCGACGTTCTGGGAGCTCCGCGCGGACAAGCGGCTCCAGGCCGGGGCCGGCGAGCCGCCCGAGATGCAGCTCGACCGGGACTGACCTGGGTCAGCCCGGCGGGTCGACAGTCTCGGCACCACGTTCGATGGGCACCCCGACGAACTCCACGTCGACGGGTGCCGCGAACCGCCGTCCGTTGATCTCGTCGTGCCGCATGAAGGTCGGCGGGTCCACGTGCACACGCAGCGTGTACTCGCCGTCCTCCGGCAGCTCCCAGTTGCGCGCGTAGTGGTAGAGCATCGGATGCCAGACCAGCTCCTGCGGGAACGGCCCGAGCTCCTGCCCGCCGGAGGTTACGAGCGTCGCGCTCACGTTCAGGCCGGGGACGAAACGCCCGTCGGCCGCGTCGCAGACGACGACCTCCACGTGCGCGTTGGCGTCACCCGGGTTGTGCCACACCAGCTCGCCGTCCTCCAGGTGGTACATGCCCTCGGCCTTCTCGATGGCGTAGCCGATCAGGTAGTCGCCGGCCTGCTGCGTGCCCCCGGCGTCGGCCACGTCCTGCGCCATGTGGTCGAGGGCTTCGCGGTAGGCCTTGCCCTGAGCGACGGCGAGCTGCAGCTGGCGCTCGGTGGCCTCCGACGAGGCGGGGTCCCTCGGCGGTGTGGTGGCTGGTGTCGACATCTGTGCCTCCTCGTCCAAGGTGGTGGTGCTCTCGATGCTCCACCGTCCGGCGGGTACCCGCATCCGGGGTCGTTCCGCGTACCGCCCTCGGACGGCGGCACCCCCCCGGCGCCCCGGACGGAGGCACCGCTAGCGGAGCACGCGGATGCTCTCGATCCGGACCTCACCCACGCTGCTGAGCGGGTCGAACCGGAGCGTCGTGAGCGGGCTCGCCTGCGGCGGGACGCTCACCCGGTAGACCCGTGGCCCGCCCGCCTCGACCCCGAACCGGGCGCTCCGGTGCTCCGCGGCCCCGGGCTGGTCCACGGTTCCCCAGAAGACCTGCCCCTCACCTGCGGTCGACGACGTCATGGTGACCTCGACGGTCGCGCCCGCCGACGCGTCCAGCGACATCGGACCGGGGAAGGACAGGACTGGGTCACCGCCGGTCGACCTCGCACGGAGCGCGCCGTCCGCCACCGTGAAGCCGTCGAGCTGGTTCGTCGGTTCCCATCCTTCGGCGTCGCCGTCCGTCTCGAAGTCCCAGGACTCGACGGCCGTGGTGATGCGCAGCTCGGCGCGGTCGCCCGGGGTGCCCCCGTCGCCGTAGCGAGCCGTGACCTCGATGGTTCCGGCCTGCGCGCCGGCGCCGTCCGGTGACGCCACCGACGCGCTGATGCTCGCCTCCGCGCCCCCGGCGAGGTCGTACGGGACGGTCGCCGGGTCCAGGACCCACCCGTCGGGCGCGGTGAGCTCGACGACACCGGTCAGCGGCGCCGCAGTACGACGGTTGCGGATCGTGACGACCGCCGTCGTCGAGTCGCCGGGCTCCTCGAGCACGTCCGGGTCGGCCACCACGGAGACGATCTCGACCGGCGAGATCACGTCCACGACCGACGACACCGGCACGGTGACCGTGGCCCGCCCGTGGCGGTAGGTCACGAAACCGTCGAGAGGGATGCTGTCGGTGATCGGCGCGTCGGCTCCTGCCGACAGGGTCAGCGGCAGCACGGCGGACGTACCGGGCCGCACCGTCCGAGGGCTGGTCCCCGCCTCCGCCGACCAGCCGGCGGGCAGGTCGAGCGTGACCGCCGGATCGGTCAGCCGGGAGCTGCCGTCGTTCGCGACGGTCGCCTCCAGACGCGTGGTGCCGCCCGGGACGACGGCGGGCTCGGTGAGCTCCAGCGTGATGGTCACACCGAGCAGCAGCGTGCTCGCCGCGGACAGCGCGGCGCCGGTCCGGTCGAGCGACGCGGTCAGCACCTCGGCGTCGTCCTTGCCGACCGAGCCGTCGTCCGTCCAGCGGTCGAGCGCTTCCCGCAGCTCCGCGACCCGGGACAGCGCCGTCTCCGCGGACGCCAGGCCGGCTCGCTCCCGGCCGGCGAAGACGTGCTCGCGGCCCGACCGGACGACGCGGTCGAGCACGGACGCCTCGGCGAGCAGGCGCGAGCCGGCCTTGCGGTCCACGGCACCGGACGCGACGAGCTCGGAGACCTCCTGGTGGAAGGCCGAGGTCTCGTCAGCGGCCTGGCCGATGTGGCCGCGAACGGCGTGCGACTCGAACGCGTACGTGCCCGACCCGACCTCGAAGACCGCCGCGCCGTCCTGCATCCGCACGAACCGGACGCCGGGTGCGTCGCCGGCGCTGGTGTCGCCCTCGACGACGGCATGGCGGCTGGTCGCCGGGACGTGCACCAGCGCCGTCGTGTTGGCCGGTACGGTCACGTCGAGCGTGAGGTCGTGGTCGGACCGCTGCTCCCAGGCGGACCGGACCACCCCGTGGGGCGAGTCGTGGCTCACGGCGGCGTGGGTGAGACCGCCACCGGGCCGAGGGGCGACGTCGAAGGTCGAGTAGCCGGGGCTGGTCACCGTGATGCCGCCGATGGAGGAGTACATCCACTCGCCCACGGCGCCGTAGGCATAGTGGTTGAAGGAGTTCATGCCGGGGTCCTGGAACGAGCCGTCCGGACGGATGGAGTCCCAGCGCTCCCACGTCGTGGTCGCGCCCATCGTCACCTCGTACAGCCAGGACGGGTATTCCTTCTCCAGCAGCAGCCGGTAGGCCACGTCGTCACGACCCACGGCCGACAGCGCCGGCAGGAGGTGCGGCGTGCCGAGGAACCCCGTGGACAGGTGCCAGCCGCGGGCCTCGACGGCCGCGACGAGCTGGTCGCCCACCGCATCCAGCCGGTCCTCGGGGACGAGCCCCATGTCGATCGACATCGTGTACCCCGCCTGCGAGCCGCTCCCGATGGTCCCGTCGGCGGCGATGAACCGGTCGGCATACGCGGCACTGACACGCTCGAACAGCGCGCGGTACTCGTCGGCCTCCTGGTCACGGCCCGTCGCCCGCGCCATCTCGCTGAGCAGCCGTGCGTCGTGGGCGTAGTAGGCCGTGGCGATCAGCGTGTTGGGAGTGGCGTCGTCGAGGTTCAGCCAGTCGCCGATCCCGTGCCCCTCCGGGACGATGTCGTCCTGCGCGACGGAGCTCCAGAAGCCGACGAGATCGACCATCATCTGCCAGTTGTCGTCGATGACCTGGGTGTCGCCGTACTGCTTCCACGTCGCATGGGTGACGGTCACGCCGGCGTCGCCCCAGCCGGCGGAGACGTTGCTCTCGCCGACGCCGGGCTCGGTGCCGGGTGCGACGCCGGGGAGCGCGCCGTTCGGGGCCTGCCGGAGCCGCATGTCCCTCAGCCACTTGGTCAGGAAGGCGTAGGCGTCGTGGTTGAACGTCGCGGTCTCGGCGATGACGTTGAGGTCGCCGGAGTAGCCGAGCCGTTCGTCGCGGGCGGGCGTGTCGGTCGGCACGGAGAGGAAGTTGCCCCGCACACCCCAGACGATGTTCGAGTGCAGCTGGTCCAGCATCGGGTCGGAGGTGTCGAACGTCGACGTCGCCCGGTTGTCCGTGCCCACGACGATGCCGGTGACGTCTTCCGCGGTGGGGGGCGTGTCCAGACCGGTGATCTCGGCGTACCGGAACCCGTGGAAGGTGAAGGTCGGGCTGTACTCGGCGGTGCCGTCGGCGCCGAGGGTGATCGTGTCGGTCGCCCGTGCGGTGCGGAGGTTCGCGGTGTAGAGCGTGCCGTCGGGGTTGAGGACCTCGCCGTGGCGGATCGTCACGACGTCGCCGGGCCGTCCCGTCAGCCGGGCCCGGATCCAGCCGACCATGTTCTGGCCCATGTCGTAGACGGTGACGCCGTCGGCGGGCGTGGTCACGGCCTCGGTGGGCCGTTCCTCCGTCACCCGGACCGGCGGATCCGTCTGCGCGTGCAGGTCACCGACCGCGGGAGCGGACACGCGGGCCGCGGTCCAGTCGCCCGAGCGGCCAGGTTTGCTCCACCCGGGCACCTCGTGACGGACGTCGTAGGTCTCACCCATGAGGAGGTCCGCGTCGAGGACGGGGCCGGGCGTCGTGTCCCACGACTCGTCGGTCGTCACGACCGAGCTGGTCCCGTCCTCGTAGGTGACCTCGAGGCGGGCGAGGAACGCCGGGTCGGTCCCGTACCGGTGCTGGCCGACCCAGGCGAGGTGGCCCGCGTACCAGCCCGTCCCGAGCATCGCCCCGATCGTGTTGTCACCCTGCCGGAGCAGCTCGGTGACGTCGTACACCTGGTACTGGACCAGCTGGCTGTAGTCGGTCCAGCCCGGCGCCAGCTCATGGTCCCCGACCCTGGCTCCGTTGATCTCGGCACGGTAGACCCCGAGGGCCGTGGAGTAGAGCCGGGCGGAGGCGACCGGTCGGTCGATCCCGAAGTCCTTGCGCAGCAGCGGCAGGGCACGCTCCTCGCTGGTGAGCACGCCGTCCTCGACGACGCCGGAGACCTTCAGGCGTCCGTCCGCCACGCTGCCGATCGCGAACGGGTTCACGCCGTCGGAGAAGTCCGTGTGGAAGAGCGTCTCGTCACCCTGGGTGACGGTCACCTCGTCGACGTCGCCGGACTCGCCCTGGGCCGACCGGAACCCGATGGTGCCGGACGACCGCAGGGGGATGGCACGGGAGTCGATGGCCCGTCCGTCGATGCTCGTGGTCGCACGGCCGTCGGCCACGGCGATGGCGATCTCGTGCTCGCCGGTGAACCCGCCGGGCAGGGCCTCGTCCGGTACCGGGACGTCGTCGAGCAGGGCCCAGCTCCCGTTGGTCCGGCTGTGCGGACGGAGGCTCGGTTCGCCCCGTGCGGACAGCTGCCACATGTAGGCGTTGTCCGCCGTGGAGTCCGAGTAGAAGACGATCCCGAGCGCCTCGGTGATGTCGCTGGCCCGGACGCGCAGCGTGTAGTCGCTCCACCCGGTGCCCCTCGGCCCGTCCGGAGGGCCGCCGACCCACTCCGCGCCCCACGACTCGGCACTGGTGGCGTCCGCGGGCAGCGCGGTCTCGAACGAGCTCGGCTCGCTCCATGGGGTGGCCTTGCCCGCGCCGTCCCACACCCGGACCCGCCAGTGGTGGTGGGTCGTCGCCTCGAGCTGCCCGCCGTCGTACGGGACGTTCACCGACTCGCTGCTCTCCACCCGGCCGCTGTCCCACACGTCGGGGTCCTGGAAGCCGTCGGCCGACGTCGCGACCTGGATCTGTCGCGCCGTCTGCACGATCCCGCGTCCCGGTCCTTCGAGCTGCCAGGAGAAGACGGGTGGTTCGACGGGGATGCCGAGGGCTTCCTCGAGGTGGTTCACGGACAGCGTCCCGACCGTGACCGCGCCGACCCCGCTGCCGGGCTCGGCGCGGCCGACGGCGGCGGTCCCGGTGAGCGAGACACCGACCAGGGCTGCTGCGAGGGCGGGCGCCACAGCGCGCCGCACGGCCTTCTGGATGGTCGTGATCAGCACAGACGTCTCCTTTGACGACTTGGTTAGATCTCACGTCGCCGGGGTCGGACGCGTTCCGCCCCGGACAGCAGGCCGGGTCAGCGCGACAGCACCTTCGAGCTGAGCCGCACCGACTTTCCGGGCCGGTACGGACGGCTCGTGCGGACGCCCCCGCCGCGCAGCGTGATCCGGTCGCGGGTCACGGTCAGCTCGAGCCGCTTCCCGTGCCAGTAGAGGTTCCGTACGCCCACGTGGCTGAGCGACGAGGGCAGGTTGGGGGTGATCACGAGACCGTCCGGCTCTGCCTCGACCCCGACGAAGGCGTACAGGAAGCTGGCCGGCGCGAGCCCGCTCTCGGGGAACGGGATGTCGGTCCCGACCGAGGTGCTGCCCGTGCCGCTGTCCACGGTGCTCTCGCCACGGAACAGCGGCGTGCCGCCCGAGATGTGGTCGGGCTCGCTCCAGCGGTCGAGGATCGCGGTCAGCCGCGCCCAGGCGTCGTCGGCGGAGCGATAGCGGGCACGCGCCAGCACGTCGAAGCCCGAGGTGTAGAGGATGGCCCCGCCGTCCTGCACCTGGTGTCCCCACGGGGTGTTGAGGTTGTTCAGGAAGAACCAGTAGCTGTTCCGGCGGGTGGTCGCCCGCGGCGCGAACACCCACGTGGAGTAGATGTCAGCGGGCCCCTCGTAGTGCTCGCCGAGGGCGACGACGAACCGCGACCGCGCGGCCGTGTCGGGTTCGCCGTCGGTGTAGGCCGCGGCGCCCGGTACCGCCGTCGTCGACGACCACCATGCGAGCGATCCGGTGACGTCGGAGACCTCGAGGTAGTAGACGCCCGGCGCCTGGCTCGGCAGCTCGATGTGCGCCACGCCGCCGTCGCCCCAGTCGCTGAACTCCTGCTCCGCGACCTTGTCCTGCTGCGCCGTGCCGGGCAGGCCCCGGTAGAGCGTCATCGTGAACGCGGCACCGCGTTCACCGTAGGTCGGGAACCGGGCGGCGACGCTCGTGAACGGCGCGTCGGCCGTGAAGCTCTGTCCCATGGTGCGCCCCGGCTCGATCTTGGGCGCCTGGCTCCCGCCCTCGATGAGCACCACCGAGTCCTGGAGCTCGGTATGACCGTTGTCGAGCCAGTCGAAGATCCGGTCGGCCTGCTCCGTGGTCGGCAGCCCGAACGAGGCGGCCTCGAGGTTGACGTAGGTCGCGCCGTAGTCGTGCACCACGCCGTCGACATCGATCGACTGGACGTACCGGCCGGCGGTGTCGTTCCAGAACAGCTCGTTGTACCGCGCCCGGACGGTCGGGCGCAGCGCGTTCAGCTGCTTCGCCCGGTCCTTGTTCCCGACGAAGTCCTCGAGCTGGGCCATCGCCTTGAGTGCGCCGTAGAAGTACGCGTTGGCGTAGGCGTCGAGGTAGCCGTGGGACGTGATGTCCCAGTAGTTGGAGGGCACCGCGCCGTCCCGTGCGTCGTGGTCGGGGGAGTCGATGGTGACGACGCCGCTGCTGCCACCGAGCGAGTCCAGGTAGAAGTCCATGGCACGCCGGACGCGCGGCAGCATCGTGCTCAGGAACGCCGAGTCGCCGGTCCAGGAGAAGTAGCGCCAGGCGCCGAGGATGTACATGGCGTTGGACGTGAAGTGCCTGCTGTCGTAGAGCTCGGGATCGGGGAAGGGCCAGCCCTGGGAGTCCGTCCACGACCAGACGTACCCGTCGTCGTCCTGCTTCGTGTTCAGGAGGCTGGCTGACTGCTCCGCCGCCCCGACGGTGCCCGTCCAGTCCAGGATGCGTCCCTCCCAGTCGGCCCAGTCGGCCGCGTGCCCGCTGAACCGGAAGCTCAGGGCACGCTCCCAGTAGAACGTCGAGAGCTGTGCCGCCCGGACCTGGTCCGACGCCAGGAAGGCGGGGAAGGCGTCGGGCAGGGCCTCGGTGTGGGCCTGCACGTCGAGCGTGACCGACCGCGAGACCACCTGCGCCGGCTCGGTGCTGCCGGTGTGCAGCGAGAGCTTCATCGAGTCGTCGGTCATCGTGCCGCCGAGGACCGGCCGGGGCGCGGTGAACCGGAGGTCGTAGGGACCGGTGCCGGTGGCCCCCACCCATTTGGTGCCCAGCACGGGATTGGTCCAGGCGTCCCGGCGCTTGAGCTGCTGCGCCGGGATGTAGTAGCCGTCGTCGCCGATGAACCGGCTGAACAGGACGCCGTCGGCGTAGTCGACCGAGAACCCGTCCTTGACCCAGGACGTGTTCAGCGTCATGCCCAGGTCGGCACGCGGGTCATCCTGCCACCGCAGCTCGTGCGACATCGTCAGCCGCGGGCCGTCGAGGCTCAGGTCCCAGGACGTGATGCCGTCGACGTCGAAGCCGACGACGTCGATGGTCATCGTCCGCCCCGACAGCCGGGCCCGGTCGCTGTAGGCGGCGCCGCCGACGTCGACGCTCGGGTCACCGCTGTACGCCCACCAGCCGGGGGAGCCTGAACCGTCGGAGGCCTCGAGATAGTAGGTGCCGGCCGGCTGAGGGGTTACCTCGACGTAGGCCCATCCGTTGTCCTGCAGCGGGTCGACCACCTGGCGGCCGACCTCGGTCAGGCCGGTGTCGGGGGTGCCCGCGTACAGGGTCAGCGTCATCGTCGAGCTCGAGCTGTTCCAGGTGGGGAACTGGCCGCCGACGCGCGTGAACCGGTGCGCCGTCGCGACGAACGTCTGCCCGAGGGTGCCGCCGGACGGGAGGGCGACGGGCGCGTTGTGTTGCTCCTGGCGTAGGTTCGCCGGGGAGGGGAGCTGGATCCCGGACAGCCGCAGGGTCGTGCCCTCCGTGGTCCAGCTGACGTCGCCGTTGTGCCCGGCGTCGAAGAAGTCGGACTCGCCCAGGAACACCGACCGGAACGCCGTCGGCTGGTAGCGGCCCGTGCCGGCCGGATCGCAGGCCAGCTCGGTCAGCTTGCCGTACGCGCCGGAGAGGCGGACGTACCCGTTCTCCAGCCGGTACGAGGCGGCGTCCGTCGCGGCGGACGCGCGTGCGGGGTGGGGGATCAGCGCGGTCGCCGCGGCGACGACCCCGGCGCGCTGGAAGAAGAGGCGTCGGCTCAGGGTGGAACGGTCATCGCTGGTGCTCATCGGATAGCTCCGTTGCTATGTCAAAGATGAAACGTTTCAAGTAGGCTAGGGACGGAGGCCCGGGCTGTCAACCGTCTCGCGGCGCGACCGATGGCTTCGTCGGTGGTGATGCCGCTGACGGGCTCTGGTCGGCCTCTAGGATGGAATCTCGGTCAAGGGGTCGGAGGGGCGATGGACAGGTCGGTCGGCATCCGCGAGGTCGCAGAGGCGGCTCGTGTGTCGGTGGGCACCGTCTCCAACGTGCTCAACAAGCCCGACCGGGTCTCCCAGGCCACGCTCGACCGCGTGCTCGGAGTCATGGACGGCCTCGGCTTCGTGCGGAACGGCCTGGCGAGGCAGCTCCGGATGGGTACGGGCACGACGCTCGGGATGATCGTGCTCAACGTGGCCAACCCGTTCTTCGCCGACCTCGCGCACGCGTGCGAGGCGGCCGGTGAGCGGGTCGGGCAGACGGTGGTGCTCGGCTCGAGCGATCAGCTCGAGGCACGCGAGGACCGCTACCTCGACCTGTTCGAGGAGCAGCGGGTGCGTGGGATGCTCGTCGCGCCGCTCGACGGCATCACCCCACGGATGCGGCAGTTGCGTGCCCGCGGGATGCCGTTCGTCCTGTTCGACATCCACGGCGATCCCGGCTTCTGCTCGATCACGCTCGACGGCCGGGCGGGCGGCGCGATGGTCGCGCGGCACCTGATCGAGACGGGCCGCAGGCACATCGCCTTCCTCGGCGGACCGCGGCACCAGGTGGAGGACCGCTGGCTCGGCGCGCAGGACGTCTGCGCCGGCAACCAGGGCGTCCGCCTCAGCCATGTCGACACCCGCGACCAGACGATCGCCGAGGGCCGCGCCGCCGGCGCGGTGATCGAGGCGATGGCCCCGAGCGAGCGGCCCGACGCCGTGTTCGCGGCCAACGACCTGCTGGCGCTCGGGCTGCTCCAGGCGCTCGTGCTGGCGGAGGACATCCGCGTGCCGGAGGACATCGCGATCGTCGGGTACGACGACATCGACTACGCCCAGTCCGCCGTCGTTCCCCTGAGCACGGTGCGCCAGTCCACCGAGCTCCTGGCCGAGCGCGCGATCGAGCTCGTGCTGGCCGAGTCGAACGATCCGGAGCACGAGCACCAGCAGCTGAGGCTCCCGCCAGAGCTGCTGGTCCGCGAGAGCTCGGCGCCCCGCTGAGCTGCGCTCCGCTGAGCCGGTGCGGTGCCCGGTGGGGCGCCGCGGGTCACGGCCAGGTCGGACGGGCGCGCGAGAACCCGATCTGGCCGAGGTGAAAGACGGCAGGTGGGCCCGACGGCGCCGTCGTACCGCCGTCGACGTAGCGGACGCCGGCCTCGATCGCGACCACGGCTCCCGCCCCGGTCCAGTCGGCGACGGCGAGCGTCGTGCGGACCCAGCCCGCCGGCCAGAGCCGGCTGGTCGCGACGAGCGTTGCGCCGTCGGCGGAGACCAGCCGGAGCTCGGTGCGCAGCGCGCGCGCTGACGGGTCGGAGCACAGGTCGAACATCGCGAACACGAACCGGGCCTGGGTGAGGTCGAGCGGGCCGGGGAGCCGGAGGCGAGTGAGCGGACCGGCCGGTTCGCCGGCGGCACCGGGTTCGCCGGCGAGACCGCCGCTGACCCGTAGGACGGGACCTTCGAGCTGCGCGTGCGGTACCGGCATGCAGCGCAGGCCGCGGTCGAGCACGGCGACCGCCGAGGTCGAGCCAGCGGGTTCGAACCGCTGGTCCGCGATCGCCGCCTGGAGGAGCAGCGCGTCGCCGTCGACGTCCGTCGAGGTCGGTGCCCACGGCGCGGCAGCGGCCTCGGGCCCGGCGGGCGGCACCACCGGCTGCGGCACGGGTACGTCGGCGACGAAGCGGTGCCGGCCGGGTCCGGCGATCCGCTCGGCCGATCCGGGAAGGCGCACGAGAGCCTCCGCGCCGACGGGGACCGTCAGCGCGAGGCCGAGCCGCGAGCCGTCCCGGTCGAGCCGCACCTCGACGCGTCCCCGGACGGTCTCGGTGTCCAGGCTGAGGCGGGTGAGCCCCGCGACGACGCTCGGCTCGACGACGAACCGCGCGTACCCGCCCGCGACGGGGCGCACCCCGGCGAGGAACTCCCACGCCCACGCGGCGAACGGGCCGCCGAGGCCGACGTGGTCGAGCGAGCCGGTACCGGTGTTCCCGGGGTCGACCCACCAGCACTCCCAGAAGGTGCCGGGGCCGTGGTCCAGCATGGCGCCGATACCTGGCTCGACGGGCTGGTGCAGGGCGTCGAAGAGCACCTGGGACCGGCCGTGGCGGGCGAGCGCGCGCACCACGGTCCGGGTGGTGGCGAAGCCCGACGAGACCCGGTTGCCGCGCCGTCGGACGGCGCGGTCGAGCCGCGCCACGGCGGCGGCCGACTCGGCGGGGGTGAGCCAGCCGCTCTCGACGGCGACGGCGAGGGACCCCTGGGAACCGTTGCCCACCGAGAGCCCGGCCGGGCCTGCGGTGGGGTCGACGAACGCGGCGCGCGCGGCCTGGCGGAGCGCGCCGGCCTGCGTCCGGCGGAGGCCCGCTGCCTCCGCCGCCCCCGTGAGCTCCTCGAACGTGGCGAGCACCCGGAGCGCGTCGAGCGTCGCGGCCGTGTGGTGGAGCTCGGGCGGGGTCTGCTCGAGCGCGAGCCAGTCGTGGCCGTAGCTGATCGGGGCGAGGCTGATCGTGCCGTCGGCGCCCGCGCAGGAGAGCTGGAAGTCGACCCAGCCGCGCAGCGCGGGGAGGGTCTCGAGCACCACGTCGAGGTCGCCGTAGTGCAGCCAGTGGTTCTCCAGGACCCGCTGCAGCGCGGCGCCCCAGACCGGGTCGGCCGGGACGCGCTCTGGGCGCACGTCCGGGGCGATCGCGGGGATCGCGCCGTCCGCCTGCTGGCTCGTCCGGAGGTCGGCGAGCCACTTCGTGAAGAAGGCCTGCATGTCGAACGCCGCGTGCTGGAGCTCGGCGGCGCTGGCGGTGTCTCCGGTCCAGCCCGACTGCTCGCGGGTGGGGCAGTCCTCGGGGATACCGTGCACGTTGTTGAGCACGGTGCGCCGGCCCCTGGCGACGAGCGCGTCGACCAGGGGTGCGTCGGTGGCGAGGTCGCCGGTCGGGCGGAGGTCGCTGTGCAGGGTCCGCACCTCGACCCGCATCCGCGACTCCGCGGGGAGGCCGGTCACCTCGAGGTAGCGAAACCCGTGGTAGCTGAACCATGGCTCGAGCGTGTGGCCGGCCGCGCCGCCAGCCCGCGCGCCGATCGTGTACCGCACTGCCTGCCGCACGCGCCCGTGATCGAACGGCATCGTGAGGTTCGTCGTGTCGAGCCGCCCGTCGCTGCCCAGGTGTTCGCCGTGCACCGCCTGGACGACGGTCCCCTGGGGTAGCGGGTCCTCGATGATCAGCCGGCTCCGGCCGGCGACGTTCATGCCGACGTCGAAGATCCGGACCCCTGGAGCGGCGCTCGCGACGGGCGCCGGGACGAGGGCCTCGACCACGTGCACGGGAGGGCCGGGGTCGGGCAGGACGGTGCGCGGCGGCTCCGCGACGTCGTTCCCCGGACCGCGGGGAGAAGGTCCGCCGGGAGAAAGCACCGAGACGCATGCTGTGCCGAGCTCGGGACCGCGGCCGGGCTCGTGCGCCTCGAGATAGAAGGGTTCCTCGATCGTGACCTGGCCGGTGCCCAGGAGCAGCCCTGCTCCGGTGCCGTGGAACGTGCGGGTCCCGTCGGCGTGCTCGACCACCAGCGTGGCCAGGACGCGTGGGTCGAGGCTGGTACGCGCCCACTCGCCCCGGGCGACCGCGAGGTCGAGCACGTTGGGGCCGGGCACGACGAGGTCGGTGACCTCGTAGGTACGGAAGAGCGCCAGGCCGGCGTCGGTCCGCGAGGGGTCGCTCGCCGAGGCGTTCACCGGGGTGCCGTTGACGCTCGCTCGCACGAGGCCCTGAGCGGTGAGGTGGAGCCGCGCGCGGCGGGGTGCCTTGGACAGCTCGAAGGCGCGGCGCGCGACGGCCGGCGGGGGAGTGGCGACCCAGCTCGCTCCGCCCCAGTCGGTGAGGGCGTGCGGCCCGGTCTCCAGCGGCACCGGTGCCGCCCACGGCGACCAGGCGCCCGCCTCGTCGCGGCAGCGCACGGTGTACGTCCCCAACGTGTGCGGGGCGAGGTCGACCGCGACCCGCGTCCAGGGGTCGACGCTCTCGACGATCCCGCTCGTCCAGGCAGGCGCCCCTGACTCGTCGCGCACGACCGCCTCGAAGGCGGTCTGCGCCTGGCCGTCGCGGACGAGTGGCAGGCTCCACGACAGGCGCGGGCGGGGCGAGGTCGCGAGGACGACGAAGCGGTCGTCCCGCACCGTGGAGCGCGCGTCGACCCGCAGCCGCCCGGGAACCGCGCCGACTCGTCCTGGCGGTACTGACATGGCCGACGTCCTCTCGATCATGGGGTTATTGAAACGTATCAGAATGGTCTCCTCGGCTGACTCGGGCTTCAGCCTTGACATTCGCGCCGCACTGCAGAACCATCAGATGAAAGGTTTCAATCGACGTCGGTCCCCGGGGCTGATGCCATGAAGCGCCCCTTTGCAGCCCTCACAGGAGAGGATCTGTCGACAATGACGTCACGTCCCCATCGCGTCCGCAGGCCGACGGCGGCCGCCGCCGCCCTCGCCATCATTCCGCTGTTCGCCGCGTGCGGCAGCTCGAGCACACCCGGCGGGAGCAACGAGGTCGAGGGCGGCACGCTGGTCCTCACGACCATCACCAGCCTCGAGCCGCAGTTCAAGGAGTACGCCGACGCGTACATGAAGGAGTTCCCCGACCGCACGGTCGAGGTGCGCAGCACTACCGACGACGGCGCCGAGTACGCGCAGCAGCTCGCGACCGCCCGCCTCAGCGAGGACCTGCCCGACGTGTTCTTCAACGTCGACTTCCTCGCCGACACGCTGGCGAAGAACAACGTCACGCTCGACCTCGCGCCCGGCATCGAGGAGGGCAAGCTGGGCGACCTGACGATGGACGACTTCCTGCCCCAGTTCGTCGCGCAGTACCGGCCGCTCGCGGACCCGGAGCAGGTGACCGGCCTGCCGGTGAGCGCCGACTCGGTCGGGCTCTACTACAACAAGTCGCTGTTCGAGCAGGCCGGCGTCACGGAGTACCCCGAGGCGGACTGGACCTGGGACGACATGTACCGCGTCGCCGAGGAGATCCAGAGCAAGTCGGACGGTGCGGTCACCGGCCTCGCCGCCCCGCTCGCCGACGGCTCCGCGCAGATCGTGTACGGCCCGGTCATCCAGGCCTACGACGGGTACGTGTACGACGCAGAGACGGGGAAGTCCGGCATCGGGCAGCCCGAGGCGGTCGAGGCCTGGACCACGCTGCTCGAGCCGTACGGCACCGCGTCCGGGGAGTACACCACGACCGGCGACGACCCGACCCTGCAGTTCGGCTCGGGCAACATCGCGATGGCGATCGCCTCGCGCGGCGCCGTCCCGCAGACGCAGCTCGCGCTCACGGACGCCGACTGGGACGTGCAGGTGCTGCCCACGATCGACGGCAGCTCGACGGCCGGCGGCGGGTCCTACGGCCTCTCGATCGCCCAGACGAGCGAGAACCAGGACGCCGCGTGGGCGTTCCTGGCGTGGTTCTACGACACCGACGCGGGGATGAAGATCGCGCAGGAGGTGGGCGGCGTCATCCCGCCGACCGAGGACGGCATCAGCAACGGCACCTGGAAGGACGGCGAGCCGCCGCCCGCGAGCATCGAGATCTTCGGTGAGTCCGCCCGCACCGCGGTGCTGCTCACGCAGATGCCGGGGGCGAGCGCCAGTGTCATGGCCGAGGCCACCAAGAAGGCGACCCAGGAGGTGCTGCTCGAGGGGCGGGACGTCGCGGAGGCCTTCCAGGAGGCCGAGGAGACGGTCAACGCCGCCATCGCCAAGGAGACCAAGTAGGTCGCCGGCCGGGTGCGGGAGCAGCCGTTCCCGCACCCGGCCCCGGTCCGGAGGAGCAACCCGTGACAGGAACCCCCATGACGGTGACGCCGTCGCGCCCGGTGGAGACGGCACGTCAGGCCGAGCCCGCCCAGCGCTCGCCCGGGCGGAAGGACCGACGCGGTGACACGCTCGTCGCCGCCCTCTTCATCTCACCGGCCATGCTCGCCTTCACGGTCTTCGTGATCGTGCCGGCGCTCGGCGGCCTCGTGCTCGCCTTCTTCGAGTGGGACCTCTTCGGCACGCCCGAGTTCGTCGGGCTCGACAACCTCGCCCGGCTCTTCACCGATCCGGCGATGTGGCAGGCGCTCGGCGTGACCGCCCTGTTCGTGGTGCTGGGAGTGATCCCGACGATCCTCGCCGGATTCGTCCTGGCGGTCGTCGTCAACGTCAACATGCCGGGTATCGGCGCCTGGCGGGTCCTCTACTTCACGCCGATGATCGCCTCCGCCGCCGTCTCGGCCATCATCTGGGTGAACCTGTACAACGGTCGCAGCGGCCTGGTGAACCAGGTCCTGGCGCTGTTCGGGGTCGACGGACCGAACTGGCTCGCCGACCCGACCTGGGCGCTGCCCGCCCTCGTGCTCATGATGATCTGGGGAGCGCTACCGATCGTCATCATCCTCTACCTGGCGGGCCTGCAGCGGGTTCCCGACGACATCTACGCGGCGGCGTCGCTCGACGGGGCGGGCCGGTGGCGCCAGCTCTGGAGCATGACGTGGCCTAACGTCTGGGGCACGACCGTGCTGGTCGCGGTCCTGCAGGCGGTCAGCTTCGTCAGCGGCTCGTTCGAGGTCGCGCTGATCATGACCGACGGCGGGCCGCTCGGCACCACCCAGTCGCTCGCGCTGTACTCGTACAAGGTGGCGTTCACGGAACGCGACATCGGCTACGGGAGCGCGCTCTCCCTCTTCCAGCTCGCCCTGATCATCGCCGTCGTGGTGCTCGCTCGGGCGATCGTCCGGTTCCGGAAGGAGCACGGCTGATGCCCACGCGGCTCTACCGATCCCTGCGCTACGCGCTCGTCGTCCTGTGCGGGCTCGTCCTGGCCTTCCCGCTGCTGTTCATGGTCTCGGGCTCGCTCAAGTCCGCACGCGAGATCAGCGCGTTCCCCCAGCCCCTGCTGCCCGCGACCCCCGTGTGGCAGAACTTCGTCGACGCGTGGGAGTACCTCAGCCCACAGGTCATCGGCAACACCTTCGTCTTCAGCCTGGGCATCGTGGGGCTCCAGCTCCTCATCTCGCTCCCGGCCGCCTTCGCCCTGGCGAAGATCCCGTTCCGGTGGAGCGCCGCGATCCTCGCGACGCTCGTCGTGCCGATGTTCGTGCCGGCGAACCTCACGCTGATCCCGCTCTTCGTCGTGACCTTCCAGCTCGGGTGGCTGAACTCGTTCGCGGGTCTCATCATCCCGATGGCCGCGCAGTGCGCGTTCGCGATCCTGCTGTTCCGCCAGTTCTTCGCGACGCTCCCGCCCGGCCTCATCGACGCGGCACGGATCGACGGCGCCGGCTGGTTCCGCGTGCTCGTCTCGATCGCGCTGCCGCTCGCCAGGCCGGCCCTGGCCACCTTCTGCTCGATCAGCTTCCTGACGGCCTGGAACATGTACATCTGGCCGCAGGTGGTCGCCCCGAACCCCGAGCACCGCGTGATCAACGTGGCGCTCGCACCGCTCGCCGGCGGGGAGAACTCGGTGCTGTCGCCGGCGATCGGGCTGGCCGGTGCGGTGATCGCGATGATCCCGGTGCTCATCGTCTTCATCGCGCTGCAGAAGTGGTACATCAAGGGCGTCGTCGGAACCGGGCTCGAGTGACCGCACTGGTGACCCGGCTCCGGCTCGAGCAGTCGGAGCCCGGCGCGGTGCTCGGCACCGCCACGCCACGGCTCTCCTGGGTGCTCGACGTCCGCACGCCGGGCTGGTCGTCGGACCGGTACGAGGTCGAGCTCGAGGACGCGGCCGGCGCGACGTCGGTCGCCACGGTGCCGAGCGGTGAGAGCGTCCTCGTCGACTGGCCGTTCGCGCCGCTCGTACCGCGCTCGCACGGCCGGGTGCGGGTCCGCGTCGGGTCGGGCGAGCGCTGGACGCCGTGGAGCGACGCCGTCCCGGTCGAGGTCGGGCTCCTGGGGCCCGAGGACTGGTCGGCGGCGTTCGTCAGTCCCGTGTCCCTTGGCGGGCTCGACGACGGGGCGCCGCTGATCTTCACCGACTTCGACCTCGACGAGCTGCCGGTGCGGGCCCGCCTGTACGCGTCCGCGCACGGCGTCTACGAGGCCTCGCTCAACGGGCGCAGGATCGGCGACGACGTCCTCGCGCCCGGCTGGACCGCGTACGAGCACCGCCTGCGCTACCAGGTCTACGACGTGCTGTCCGGTCTCCGCAGGGGGCCGAACACCCTGAGCGCCCTCGTCGGCAACGGCTGGTACCGCGGCCAGCTGGTCTGGCCGGGCAACCGGTCGAGCTACGGTTCGCGGCTCGCGCTCCTGGCACAGCTCGAGCTGGAGTTCGCCGACGGCGCACGTCGGCGGGTCGTGACGGACGGCTCGTGGCGGGCGAGCCGGAGCGGCATCCTCTTCGACGACCTCTACGACGGCGAGCGCCGCGACCTGCGGGTGCCGAACGTCCCGGACCGCGGGGCGAGCGAGCCCGTCGAGGTGGTGCCGGGTGACCTCGCGCGGCTGGTGGCTCGCCGCGGCCCGGCGGTGCGGGTGACGGACCGGGTGCCGGTCGCCCGGATGTCGGCGACGGGTTCGGGCGCGACGATCGTCGACTTCGGACAGAATCTCGTCGGCTGGGTGGAGCTGGTCGTCCGCGGGGCGCGCGCCGGTGACGAGGTCACGGTGCGACACGCGGAGGTGCTGGAGGGGGGTGAGCTCGCGATGCGCCCGCTCCGCAGCGCCAAGGCGACGACGAGCTACGTGGTGAGCGGTGCGGACGTCGAGGTGCTGCGGCCGACCTTCACGTTCAACGGCTTCCGCTACGCGGAGATCTCGGGGCTGCCCGAGGTAGCGGCCACCGATGTCACGGCTCTGGTGCTCGGCTCCGACCTGCGCCGCACGGCGTGGTTCGAGTCGTCGGACCCGGACGTCGACCGGCTGCACGAGAACGTGGTCTGGAGCATGCGCGGCAACTTTCTCGATCTGCCGACCGACTGCCCGCAGCGCGACGAGCGGCTCGGCTGGACCGGGGACATCCAGGTGTTTGCCCCGACCGCCGCGACGCTCTTCGACACGTCCGGCTTCCTGGCGGGCTGGCTCGAGGACCTCTCGGCCGAGCAGCTGCCCGACGGCGGAGTGCCCTACGTCGTGCCCGACGTGCTCAGGGAGCCGGACCCGGCCGCCGCCGGATGGAGCGACGCCGCCACGGTCGTGCCGTCCGTGCTGCACCTCGCCTACGCGGATCACGGCATGCTCGAGCGGCAGTACCCGTCGATGCGCGCCTGGGTCGACAAGGTCGCCGGCCGCGCCGGCGACGGGAGGCTGTGGAAGACCGGCTTCCAGTTCGGTGACTGGCTCGATCCTGCGGCGCCGCCCGACGACCCTGCGCAGGCCGCGGCGGACCCCGACGTCGTCGCGACGGCGTACTTCGCCCGTTCGGCGGGCCTGCTCGCGACCGCCGCACGGACGCTCGGCCACGACGCCGACGCCGACCGGTACCGCGCCCTCGCGGACGAGACCGTCCGCGCGTTCAACCACGAGTACGTGACCCCGGGCGGGCGGGTGCTCAGCGACTGCCAGACGGTCTACGCCCTCGCCCTGTGCTGGGACCTGGTCGCGGACCCGGCTGCCCGCGGTGCCGCGCGCGACCGCCTGGTGGAGCTGGTCGTCGCCGCCGACTACCGGGTCGCCACCGGGTTCCTGGGGACGCCGCTGATCCTCGACGCGCTGTGCGTGGCCGGCCGGCCGGACGTCGCGTACCGGATGCTGCTCCAGAAGGCGCCGCCCTCGTGGCTGTACGCCGTCACGATGGGTGCCACCACCATCTGGGAGCGCTGGGACTCGATGCTGCCCGACGGCAGGGTCAACTCCGGCGACATGACCTCGTTCAACCACTACGCGTACGGCGCGGTGGCGGACTGGCTGCACCGGTGCGTCGGCGGCCTCGCGCCGACGGCGCCCGGCTGGCGGCGGGTCGAGGTACGCCCGCTGGTCACGGGGCAGCTCACGCACGCGCGCACCGCCGTCGACTCGCCGTACGGTCGGATCGAGAGCTCCTGGCGGGTCGACGAGGGTCGCGTGGTCCTCGCGGTGGAGGTGCCCTACGGGGTGACCGCCGACGTGTGGGTTCCCGGCGCGGAGACGCCCGTCGTCGTCGGCCTCGGTACGCACCGCTTCGAAGGTACGGTCCGGCCGGAGCCAAGGCCTGCCGAGCAGCACCCCGGAGGGTCCGCCGCCTCCTCGACGGATGCCGGAGCGCTCACGGCTGCAGAATGGAGTGCATGACCCAGCCACCTCGTCGAAGCCTGTACTCGTCGGTGCGCAGGGTGCTGCACGCCGATCCGGCCCAGGCACCGGACACCGAGGTGCAGCCCGCCGTCGACGACGCCATGGTGCTCAGGGCCCTTGACCTGGCGATGCGGATCGGCGAGTCGATGTTCGCGGTCGGCGCGTCCGCCCACGAGGTGACCCTGGCGATCACGCGCGTGGCCCACGCGTACGGGCTCCGGGGCGTGCACGTGGACGTGACCTACACGTCGATCACCCTGTCGTACCACCGCGGCGGCGAGGGTTGGCCGCACACGCTGCTCCGGGTCGTGCGCGTGTCGGCGCCCGACCACACGAAGCTGCAGCGGCTCCAGGCGCTGTTGGTCGACATCGACGAGGGGATGGATCTCGACGAGGCGCGTACGGCGTTCCGGGTGATCCGCCGTGTGCCGTTCCGGTACCGGCAGCCGGTCGTCGTGGCCGCGCGGGCGCTGCTGGCGGTCGGCGCGAGCATCCTTGCCGGGGGATCGGTGGTGGTCGTGGTGCTCACCTTCGTCGCGGCGCTGGGCGCCGCGGCGACCCAGTCGGGGCTCGCGCGGCTGCGCGTACCGTCGTTCTTCAGCCAGATCGCCGGGGCCTTCGTCACGACGGTGGTCGCGGTGGCCGTGTCGGCGCTCGCCGCCGCGGGCGTCGAGCCGTTCGCCGGGGTGCTGCCCTCCATCATCGTGGCGTCCGGGATCGTCCTCATGCTGTCCGGCCTCACCGTGGTGGGCGCGGCGCAGGACGCGATCGACGGGTTCGCGCTCACGGCGGCCGGACGCATCCTCGACGTCACGCTGCAGACGCTCGGCCTGGTGGTGGGCATCCTGGCCGGGCTGGAGCTCGGCAGCGTGCTCGGGTACCAGATGACCCTGCCGGACGGTCCGCCGCCGCTCGGCCCGCTGCCGAACCAGCTGGCCGGAGCGGTCATCGTGGCGCTCGCCGTCGCGCTGTTCAACGGCGCCGGGGCGAGCATCCTCGCCGTCAGCGCGGCGCTGGGCGCGGTCGCGGCACTCGGCCACACGGTCGCGCTGACGTCCCACCTGCACGAGGCGGCCGCGAGCGGCGTCGCGGCGCTGCTCGCCAGCTTCGCCGGGGTCCTGGTCGCCCACCGTCTGCACGTACCTTCCGTCGCGGTGACGACGGCGGCCATCGTGCCGCTCGTGCCCGGCGGCGCAGTGTTCTACGGGCTGCTCGGCATGGTGCACGCCGACCCGGCCTCGGCAGGCGGCGGCGGGAGCTCCCTGGTCCTCGCGGCGTCGGTCGGCGTCGGGCTGGCGGCCGGTGCGTCGCTGGGGATCTACCTCGGGACACCCGTGCGGGCCACGCTCGCCAGCGTCGCGCGGTCCCGCGCCCGCGTCCGGCACTGACGGCGGCGCGGCCGACACCTTCCTACGGGGCGGTCAGACGGCCAGCGCTGCGGTGAGGTGTTCCGGCGTGGTTACCGGGCGGTCGCACACGAACCCCCTGCACACGTACGCGGCGGCCCGCCCGTCGACGAGCGGACGGTCGGCGAGCAGGGGCACGTCCGGGGCGTCCGGTGCGCCGACGGCGACCACCAGTCCCGGCGACACCGCGTGCCGTGCCACGTCCTCCAGCGCGGCCCGCGTCGCGTCGTCGGGCCCGACGACGGCGACCTGCAGCGGGCCGGCGACCAGCGCCTCGGCGGCGGCGAGCGTCCATCCCGCGAACCGTGGCGCCTGCCTGGCCAGGGCGCCGCCAGCGGCCACCGCTGCCTCGGCGGCCGCGCGGTGCCGGGGCGATCCGGTCAGCGCGGCATAGGTGCACAGGGCCGCTGCGAGCGCCGACTGCCCCGAGGGCTCTGGCCCGTCGGTGGGATCCTTCGGCCGGCTCACGAGGCGCTCGGCGTCGTCGGCCGCGTCGAAGAAGCCGCCGTCGTCGTCGCCGAACCTGGCGAGCGCGGTGTCCAGCAGGCCGCCCGCCGCCTGGAGCCACCGTGCCTCACCGGTCGCCTGGTGCAGGGCGAGGAGTCCCTCGGCGAGGTCTCCGTGGTCGGCGGCGACCCCGAGCGCGGCCCCGACGACGCCGCCGCGCGACGCCCGCCGCAGGCGCCCGTCGACGAGATGGAGGCGCAGGACGAGGTCGGCGCACCTCCGGGCCGCATCGACGTGGTCGGGGAGGCCGAGCAGCACCCCGGACTCGGCGAGGGCGGCGATCGCCAGGCCGTTCCAGGCCGTGACCACCTTGTCGTCGCGCGCGGGCTGCGGCCGCGTGGCCCGCGCCTCGGCGAGCCGTGCCCGTACCCCGGTCCACCAGGCCGGGTCGGGGTCTTCGGGCAGCTGGAGGGTGGAGGCGCCCTGCTCGAACGTGCCGTCGGGCGTGACGGACAGGACCGCCGCGGCGCGAGCGCCGTCGTCGGGCCCCAGGATCTCCGTGAGCTGCCCGGGCGTCCAGACGTAGGTGAGCCCCTCGGCGCCGTCGGTGTCGGCGTCGAGCGCGGAGGCGAACCCGCCTTCCGGCGTGCGCAGGTCAGCCAGGAGGAAGCCGGCGGTCTCGCGGGCGACGCGTGCGGCGAGCGCCGAGCCGGTCGCGCGGTACAGGTGCAGGTAGACGCGCAGGAGCTGGGCGTTGTCGTACAGCATCTTCTCGAAGTGCGGCACGACCCAGGCGGCGTCCACCGCGTAGCGCGCGAACCCGCCCGCGAGCTGGTCGTAGATGCCCCCGCGGGCCATCGCCTCGCACGTGCGCTCGACGATGTGCAGCGACCCGGGATCGCCGGTGCGGGCGTGGTGGCGCAGGAGGTGCTCGAGCGTCATCGAGGGCGGGAACTTGGGTCCCGCGTCGCCGAACCCGCCCCGCACCGGGTCCGCTGCCCGGGCCAGGAGCCGTGCGGCCTGGTCGAGCGCGCCGTCGTCGAGCGCCTCGGGCGTCAGCCGCGCGGACGTGCGCGCGACGGCGGAGGTGATCGCGGCGCCCTGCTGCACGACCGCCTCCCGGCGCTGCGTCCAGGCCTCGGTGATCGCGTCGAGCAGCGCCAGGAACTGCTCGCGGGGGTAGTAGGTGCCGCAGTAGAAGGGCTCGCCGTCCGGGGTCAGGAAGCAGGTCATGGGCCAGCCGCCCTGTCCGGTCAGGGCGGTCGTCGCGCTCATGTAGACCGCGTCGACGTCGGGCCGCTCCTCCCGGTCGACCTTCACGGCGACGAAGCGGGCGTTGACGGCCTCGGCCACGCCGGCGTCCTCGAACGACTCGTGCGCCATGACGTGGCACCAGTGGCACGCGGCGTACCCGACGGACAGGAGGACCGGGACGTCGCGGCGCCGGGCCTCGGCGAACGCCTCGTCGCCCCATTCCCACCAGTCGACGGGGTTGCCCGCGTGCTGGAGGAGGTACGGGCTGGTCGCGGTCCCCAGGCGGTTCGGCATCACACCAGCCTGACACCCCGGGCGCGCGCTCGCTCCGCACCAGGACCGGGGCCATAGTGGCTGGAGGCGAGGCCTGCCGGTACGGGGAGGACGTGAGGAGGGAGCCGCGATGGGCGTGGGGGACCTGCTCACCTATAGCTGCGACGCCGACCGCGGCATCCACCGCCACCGCCGCGGCCGGGGATTCACGTACGTGGACCATCGCGGGGAACGGATCACCGACCCGGGGACGCTCGGGCGGGTGCGCGCGCTCGCCGTCCCGCCCGCGTGGACCGACGTGTGGATCTGCGTCGACGCCAACGGCCACGTGCAGGCGACGGGGCGCGACGCCAAGAACCGGAAGCAGTACCTGTACCACCGGCGGTGGCGCGAGTACCGCGACGCCGCCAAGTTCCACGAGCTGGCCGGGTTCGGCGGGGGTCTGGTGCCGTTGCGCCGGAGGGTCGACGCCGACCGGCGCGCACCGCGGCTCAGCCTGGAGCGCGTGGTCGCGACGGTCGTCTGGCTGCTCGACGAGACGCTGGTGCGGGTCGGCAACGACGAGTACGTGCGGTCCGGCGAGTCGTTCGGGCTGACGACGCTGCGCAACCGGCACGCCACGATCGAAGGGTCCGAGGTGCGGTTCCGGTTCCCGGGAAAGTCGGGCACGCCGCACGACGTCGTGGTCCACGACCGGCGGGTCGCCAACATCGTCCGCCGCTGCCGGGAGCTGCCCGGCCAGCAGCTGCTGCAGTACGTGGACGGTGACGAGGTCCGGAGCATCGGGTCGCGGGACGTCAACGACTACCTCGGGCTGGTGACCGCCGCCGACTACACGGCCAAGACGTTCCGCACGTGGGGCGCCAGCGCGGTCGCCTTCGGCCACCTGCGGCGCCTCGCGCCGGCGACCGGGCGCGAGCACGACGAGCAGCGCGCCGAGGCGGTCCGGATCGCCGCCGCCCATCTCCACAACACCCCGGCGGTGTGCCGCAAGAGCTACATCCACCCCGCGATCCTCACCGACGACCGCGAGGACCTCGACCGTCTCATCGAGCGGTCCCGCGCCAACGCCGTCCGCACGTCTCGCTGGATGGACGCCGACGAGCGCGCGCTCCTGAAATTTCTCACCGCCATCACCGTCAGAACCCCCGAATCGCGACGAATCCGCTTTGATAGGTGAAACCACCCTCGACGGCAAGGAGATCTCGCGATGACCCAGACAGCCCAGGTCGGCACCGTCTATCAGACCAGTCAGGAGCTTCTCGATGCCGACCTGCCCCGCCTCAGCGTCGTCCTGGACGCCAGCGGGTACGCGGTCCAGCGGGACGCGGACGGCAACTGGTACAGCGTGTCCTCGGTGGGCCCGGCGGACCTCGCGGAGATCTACACCCTCATCCATCTGCCGGCCACCGCGCTGCCGACCGCCTACGGTTCGGTGGTCATCGCCGACAACGGCACGCCCTTCATGCGTCGCTGGGACGCGGCGACCGACGACCGCTTCGGCCTCGAGCACTGGATCGGGCCCGACGGGTCCACGGTGACCGGGGACCATCTGCGGCGTCTCGGCATCGCGCGCGCCTGGGACGCGGGCGGGCCCAACGGGGCACCGGGCATCGCCCGTCGTGCGCGGTCCCGCACGGCCCAGCGCGCGCCGGCCCACTGAGGCCGGCCCACTGAGAGAGGGACCCGATGCGGAGCGAGAATCTTTGGGCGGGTGAGGTTTACCCGACATTTCACCCATAAGCGCTATCGTTCCCTCGTGATCGAGAACCCGAGGCCGACCCGCCACCTTGAGCACATCGAGCCGTCACGGGTCGGCACGCCGCTACCGGGTTCGCCGCAGGTGTGGGCAGCGGCGTCCGTGGGCGACCCCGAGACCCCGGACGGACCGCCCGAGGGCGAGCCTGCCGAGGGTGTGCCTGCCGAGGGTGTGCCTGCCGAGGGTGCGCCTGCCGGGGGTGCGCCCGCCGGGGGTGAGCCTGCGGCGCCGTCGGCGGACGGCACCGAGGCGGATCCCCTCCCGGACCAGGCACGGTCGCGGCTGCGGACCGTGGTGGCGGGCGCAGTGGCGCTCGCGGTGGTCGCGGCGGGCATCGGCGGCGTGATCGCGCTGCGCGGGGACCGCCCGGCCGACCTCGGCGAGGCCACGACCGTCGCGGGAGCGCTGGAGCTGCCGGCCATCGCTTCCGGCGGTCAGCCGTCGGACGGCGCCACCGGGCTGGACGAGCGCGTGGTCGACGCGCGGACCCGTCTCGCCGACGCGGTCGAGGACGGCGAGGCGACGCACGCGCAGGCGGCCGCTCGGAGTGCGCAGCCCTCCGCGGCGCTGCGCGACCTGCGGCGCGCGCTCGACGCGGGGGAAGCGGCCCTGGAGACCCGGCCGCCGGACGGTGCGAGCCCCGAGTCGCGCACCGTCGCCTACCTCAAGACTCTCGAGGCGCGCCGGTCGGCGATCCTCGACGCGGCGGCGGGCGTCGCGGACGCCCTGCCTGCCCTGCCCGGTCCGGCGGCCCCGTGGTCGACACCGGGGTACGGCTCCGACGGCACGGCGGCGACCGGCTCTTCGCCCGACCAGGGCGGCGCGGGCGGAGGCGGCGCGGGAACCGGCGGCTCAGGTGGCGGTGGATCCACCGGCGGTGGATCCGAGGACGGCGGCACCGGCGGCACGGGATCGGACGGCGGTGGCACGACGACGCCGACCGACAGCCCGCCGTCCCCGACCGCGGGACCGACGCCGGAGCCGAGCACCGAGCCCTCGTCCGAGCCGAGCACCGAGCCGACGCCGGACCCGTCGGCCTCTCCCTCGGCCACGCCGGAGCCGCCCGGCGCTCCGCAGACCGCCTGACGGCTCGCACAGCGGGCAGGTTCAGGTCGGCGTGAGGTGGGCGCCTACCTTGCGGTTCGGCGCCGCGATCCCGGCGAGGGCGTGGACATACAGGCAGAGCCCGGACGGAGCTGGAGCTCAAGGAGGGGAAGGTCCGCCTCGAGAACGACCTGGGGTACCGATCCGGGCTGGCTTCGGTACCCCAGGTCATTCTCGAGGCGGACCAAGGACGCGGTGACTGCCACGAGGTCCGGCCGTGCACGGAGGTGTCCGCGGCTACAACCAGCCGCCGCACACCTCGTACTTCATCGGTGCGGGCGCTACGCGAGGCGCTTGCGCGTCACGCTCGGCTCGGGCGTCACGTCCGGCTCGCGTGGTTCGCCCGGAGCCGGGTGCGGTGGAGCCGGGCCCGCATCGTGATCAGGGCTGCGCCCGCCAGCAGCAGGGCGAGCGCGGTCCAGATCGGCCAGGTGGCCGAGAACCCGGTCGCGGCCAGCTGGTCGTCGTCCGGATGGCCGGCGGCGTCCGGGGCGGGCTCGTCACCGTCCGGACGGTCGTCGTGCGACGGGTCGGCGGGGCCGCCGTCGTCGGGCAGGTCGCCGCCGGGACCGCCGTCGTCCGGCCCGTCACCGCCGGGACCGTCGCCGGACGGGCTCGGCGAGGGGTCAGGGGTCTCCGGCTCCGGGTCCGGCAGCGTGCCGCCGCCGAGCCAGGCCGTCTGCGCGCCCGGTTCGGCCGCCACGTCGCCGTCGGGCACCGCCTCGTACTTCGCGGTACGCACGGTGCTCGGCAGGGTCGGGTGCTCGCGCTCGAACTCCGCCTCCGGCATCGGGTCGCGCGGGGCGTCCGGGAACTCGATCCCGCCGGTGACGTCCAGGTAGTACTCCATCTCGCCGTGGTCCCACTCGTACCGGAACTGGACGGTCTGCAGCGCCTCGAGGTACTCGTCGTAGACGTCCTGCGGGGACCAGTCGTCCCGCGCGGGCCACTGCGTCACGTCGCCGCTGCCGATGATCTCGTGGAACGCGCCCGGCCGGACGGCGTCGCGCTGCCGGAGCCATTCCGCCGCGATCCGCGCCGTGTAGACGCGGCGGAGGTCCGAGTACTCGGGGGCGGTGTTGACGGCCTCCTCGGTCAGGTGGGCGAAGGTCTCGACGAGCGTCCTGGTGTTCGCGTCGACGATCTCCTCCGGCACCCCGGCGCAGTAGTCGTCACCCGGCGGCCGCCAGTCGATGTCGAACGGCTCCATCTGGACCCGCAGCGGCGCGTCCAGGATGTAGAGCTCGTCGCCGTCCTCGCGCACGGCCGCCGGCGCCGGCTCGATCCACACGCGCCACGTGCCCCAGCAGATCTGACCCTCCGGGCCGCGTGCCAGGGAGTCGAAGAACTCGGCCCCCGTCGTGGTCTCCGGGTCCATGGCCCCGTAGATGGTCTCCTTGAGCGCGAAGTCCGACTCGAGCAGGACGCGGCCCGCCTCGGTGGTGGCGAACTGCTCGTCGATGATCCGTTCGGGCTGGTCGGGGTTGAGGTTCACCCAGAACTGGCCCGGCTCGAGGGCGAGCCAGGTGAACAGGGCGTCCGACGACAGGTCGAGCGCCGCCTCACCGCCGTACGTGTCCGCCTCGCCGGGGATCTCAGCGGCCGAGAAGGCGTAGTCGAACTCGCCCGCACCCGGTTCGTCCGAGACGTAGCGCAGCTCGAGGCTCGTCCAGTCGATCCCGCCGAGACGCGGCAGACCGAACTGGCGCGGGGCGTTGGTCGTGACCCACGACTTGGCCGACTGCAGCCGCTGGTTGTCGAGCGAGTTCACGCCGGAGACGCTCGCCCTGCTCTGGACCGCGCCCCCGCTCGGCTGCCAGCCGGCACCGCGCGGGTTGAACGGTGAGCCGGTGCTCGGCCGGATCGGGTTGGTCTGCACGCCGTTCGTGTTCTGCACCGAGTAGGTGGCGCCCGAGGCGCGCACCCGCTGCGCCATGGAGGTGCTCGGCGTGCTGCCGAACACGTGGTGCGCCTGGTAGCCGGCCCTGGTCAGGTCTCGGTAGGAGTTGAGCTGCGCCGTCGAGACCGAGCTTCCCGGTGTGACGTTGACGAGCTGCTGCTGCCGGGTGTTCACCGCGCTCGTCGTCTGCCCGTTCTGCAGATTGGTGTCCCGGCACAGCCATTCGGCCGTGTCCATCGGGAAGAGCGTCGAGAGCGCGGTCCGCTCGAACCCGAGGTTGCTGCTGAACGCGCGGTTCTCCCGGCCGTAGACCTGCTTGAACCCGTCCCACGATGCGGGGTCGTCCGTGGCGGCGAGGTACTGCTTGTAGCTCCACTCGAGGCGCTTCTGGCTGTCCAGGGGCTCCTCGGCCCACTCGTCGGGGATCTGGTCCAGGTAGGCCCTGGTCGGTTCCACGTACGAGCCGAGGATCGCGTCGAGCTCGGCGTCGTACGTGTAGTTCTCGCCGTCGGTCTCGACGGGCGCGGCCCCCTCCTCGGGGAACTCCTCGAAGATGTACTCCTCGGACTGTGCGACGAGCTCCGAGCACAGCTGGGTGTGCGAGTGCGCCTGGGCGTCCGGCGGGTCGAGCGCCGGTACGAGCACCGCGCACCCCACCGCGGCGGTCACACCGAGGGCGACGGTGCGCAGCGCGGGCCTTCGTGGGCGCTCCCACCATCGGCGCCATGCGGGCGAGGGCTCTCGGGTCTCGGGCAGGTTCATGAGGGGTCTGCTTCTCCGTGGCTCGGCTGTCGGGCGGATCGGGCAGACGAAACGTAGAAAAGGTGCGTGGGCGCGGCAACACAATGCGCCCTGCCGCAAAGCCTTGCCGATGTTCAGCCGCCGTGGACCAGGCCGTTGCCCATGGGAGTGCGCAGGTGGAGCACACAGGTGCCGCTGCGCCGGGTGGTGATCAGCCCGGCCCGCCGGAGCACGGCGGTGTGCCGGCTGACGCTGGAGGGAGACGTCCTGGTCCGCGCCGCGAGCGCGGTGGTCGTCAGCTCGACGTCCATCAGCCGGAGCACCGCGGCGCGCGTCTCGCCCAGCAGCTCGCTCAGGGGATCGACCTGGGGCCGGTCGTCGCCACCGGGGAGCCAGAACGGCTCGCGGCTGACCGGGTAGACCAGTACGGGCTGCAGCAGCGGGTCGGCCAGGGTGATCGGATGGTTGACCCCGAAGAACGTCGGCACCAGGGACAGCCCGCGCCCTTCGAGATGGAGGTCCCGCCGCACGGGGTAGTCGACCTCCAGGACCGGGGCCCGCCAGCGGGTGGTCGGGCCGAGCCTGCTCAGCACGGCGTCAACGCCGTGCGTCAGCGTCCGGTGCGCCAGCCTGGCGACCCAGCGCCCCGTGATCTCCGCGGCCTGGTCCAGGTGCGGTGTCACCACGGTCCGGTGGTACCGCCGCATCGCGAGGCCGAGGCGGTGCAGCGCGGCGGGGCGCCCGGCCGCTATGTCGTCGAGCCACGGGCCGGCACCTCTGCCGCCGTCGAGCCGGCCGACCTCCGCCCGCAGGCGCGCCTTGCCCGTGGACAGCGCGGCCTCTACGCCTGCCTCGAGGTCTGTCGGCCGGTCCGCGGGCGTGAGGAAGTCGGGAAAGTAGCCACGGCTGGGGGCCAGCGTCGCGAGCAGCTCCGCGTCCCGCAGCAGCCGGGCGTCGGCGAGCCTTCGCCGGGAGAGCCTGCTCCAGGAACCGAAGTACGACTCGGGCCGGGTCACCTGGTGCACGCTGAGGACGAGCTCCCACATGGGATCGAGCCGCGTTCCGACCCGGGTCCGCACCAGGTCGGCGGCGGAGAAGTGAATGCGAAGCACAGGTCCCCCTCGGACTGGTCCGGCGCACACCGTGGCGCGCTCGCGCGGACTGTAGAGAGGCGCCGTCCCGCTGTCTGGTACATCGCCGCGGGTGCGGGTGCGGGTGCGGGTGTGGGTGCGGGTGTGGGTGCGGCACGGCCCACGGCCCTGACTCGCCGTACCGGGTACGCCGAGTCAGGGCCGTAGGCCCGTCCCGCCCGTCGGGGTGCGCCGGCGCGGTCAGCCGGCCCGCGCGACCGCGATGTTGGTGTTCCCGCGCCGTCCGGCCTCGTAGTGCATGTAGAGGCGGCCGTCCTCCTCGGCGAAGCTCGGCGCCGCGGCCCGGGTGGCTACGGGCTCGGTGTACAGGACGCCGAGGTGGTTCTCCCGGTCGAAGCTCGTGCCGACGTCCGCGACGTGGATGGTGCCGGCGGCGCTGTGGTAGACTACGTGGCCACCACCGTTCCGGGACCAGTAGTGGGCGCCCGAGAGCTGGCCGCCCTCGCCCGGGGCCGGCGAGATCAGCGGGGCGTGCTTGAACTGCCAGCCCGAGGCCAGCTGGTTCGACCAGCCGATGAAGATCTTGCGGGTCCCGGCCTGGGCGCCCATGAACAGCATGATCTGGGTGTCCGCATTGGTCGGGTGGGGGAACACCCGCGCGTAGGACGTCTCGGTGACGTTCGAGGGCAGCATCCCGGTGTGCAGCACGGTGCCGCCGTAGGAGAAGCTGCGCCCGTCGTCCGACGTCGCCACCCGGGTCGTGGTGTTCTCCCCGTGGAAGTAGAGGTAGATGCGCCCGTCCGCGGCGTTCCACACCGCGTGCGGGCTCGAGACGTGACTGACCGAGTAGTGCGGCGACCAGGTGCGAGAGATGACCGGGTTGCCCGAGTACTCCCGCCACGGTCCCGCGAGGGAGTCCGCGTAGGCGAGGCAGATGCCGCCGGGCGCGTCGTGCGGCGCGTAGTACATGTACCAGGCGCCCAGCGGGTTCTGTACCCGTCCGGCGACGCGCCGCACCGACGGGAAGATGAGCTCGCCCGTGGGGTTGTACGCGAGCGCCGACCTGTCGAGGGCCGCGCCCAGGCGGGTGAAGGCGGGGAAGCCGGGTACCGCGGCCGCGGCGGGCGGGGCCATGCCGAGGGCGGCGGCCGAGCCGAGCACTGCCGCGCCCACCAGGAGGCTCCGCCGGTCCAGCACGGGCTTTCGGTCTGATTCCACAGTGACTCCAGTCCGGCCCGGGAGGCCGCCCCCGCGCTCCGGTGCGCGGCGGTGCGAAAGTGTCGCCCCGGACCCATCGGGACCGAATCTGTGGCCGACGTCGCCCCGTGGTCAAGGTGATCATGCGAAGTATCAGCGGACCGGGTGGGCCCGGACCGCCCTGCTGAGCGGCGCCGGCGGCGTGTCCCGGCCGCCCTGGAGGTCCACGCGGCGGGTGCGGCACGTCGTGCACCGTACGTAGAGCACCCATCCCGCCGACGTCGGGTGGCGCGACTCGGTCGTCCACGCGTGCTCGTGCGCGTCGTGCGCTTCGTGGGTGCTGATCCGTGCTGCGGGAAGGGTGTGCGGGGGAGCCATGCACCACACGATGGTGTAATGGCGTTATGCATCTCAACCCTTACGGCGAGTATGCGGTCCTGCTCGCCGCGTCGCTCGCCAACGAGTGGCCGGCCGACCGGGCGGGTATCGAGGCGCGCACCCGTGAGTTCGGCATGACGATGGACTTCGAGGAAGCTCCGGACGACCACGGCCGCTTGCGCCTCGTCATCGATGACTGGCTGCAAGTCGTGGACGCGGTGGACCCCGAACGGCGCGCCGCGCTGCTGAACGCACAGATGGCCACGGCCGCCGCATACCCACGACTCACCGATCACGACGACGAGGGGTGGCACCTGCACTACCGGGACGAGGGCCAGGTGCTGTCGTCGGTCCTGCGGGCCGTGATCAGCGTGGGCACCTCGCTCCACCTGGTCACGCGCGGGATGCACCGGCTGGGGCGGTGCGCCGCCGAACCGTGCACGGCGGTCGTCGTCGACGTCACCCGGAACGGACGCCAGCGGTACTGCTCCGTGCGGTGCGCCAACCGGGCGGCGGTCCGAAGACACCGTGAGCGAACGGCGACGGCCAGCCCCCCGCCCTTCCGTTGAGTGCTGGGTATTTGCGGCCGATCCGGCTCCGGAGGCGCAAAATAACAGCACACAACGGGGAGGGGCGGGTGAGGGGGTGAGTGGTTAGGGGGGGGCGGGGGGGGGGGGCAGGG